>JBCECW010000427.1:0-2571 GCA_039207785.1 Pseudomonas sp.
GGATATCGACTACTTCAAGCAATACAACGACCACTACGGCCACCTGGGCGGTGACGACTGCCTCAAGCGCGTTGGCCTGGTACTGGGGCGCGCGGCAACCCGCTCGCGGGATTTTGTCGCCCGTTTCGGCGGTGAGGAGTTTGTGTTGGTACTGCCGGAAACCGACGCCGCAGCCGCCCAGGTGGTGGCCGAGCGCTGCCGGCAGTTGGTGCTGGAGGAGCAGATCGAGCACCAGCAATCAGGCGTAGGCCCGCACCTGACCGTCAGCCTGGGCGTCGGCACCCTGATACCCGCCGCGCAAAGCGAGCCCGCCGCCTTTATCGCCGAGGTCGACAAGCTGCTGTACAAGGCCAAGCAGAATGGCCGTAACCGGGTGGAGCACAACTAATTGGTGCGCGGAGCGCACCAAGCGTTATAGCCGTGAGATCGTCGGCCAAAAAAAAGGCTGCCCAGGGGCAGCCTTTTTCAATTCCATCACCGACTAGTGCAGGATCTGGCTCAAGAACAACTTGGTCCGATCACTCTGCGGATTGTCGAAGAAGTCGTTTGGCGCTGCTTGTTCAACGATCTCGCCTTTGTCCATAAAGATCACGCGGTTGGCCACGGTGCGGGCAAAGCCCATTTCGTGGGTTACGCAGAGCATGGTCATGCCGTCTTCGGCCAGGCCGATCATGGTGTCCAACACCTCTTTCACCATCTCGGGGTCGAGGGCGGAAGTGGGTTCGTCGAACAGCATGATCTTCGGCTTCATGCACAGGGCACGGGCAATGGCCACGCGCTGTTGCTGGCCACCGGAAAGCTGCCCCGGGTATTTATGCGCCTGCTCTGGAATGCGTACGCGCTCCAGGTAGTGCATGGCAATTTCCTCGGCCTTGCGCTTGGGCATCTTGCGTACCCACATCGGCGCCAGGGTGCAGTTCTGCAGGATGGTCAGGTGCGGGAACAGGTTGAAGTGCTGGAACACCATGCCGACTTCGCGGCGGATTGCTTCGATCTGCTTGAGGTCGTTGGTCAGTTCCACACCATCGACGATGATGCGGCCCTGCTGGTGTTCTTCCAGACGGTTAAGGCAACGGATGGTGGTCGATTTGCCCGAGCCGGACGGCCCGCACAGCACGATACGCTCGCCCTGTTTCACGTTCAGGTTGATGTCTTTGAGTACGTGAAACTGGCCGTACCATTTGTTCACGCCCTGCATTTGGATAATGCCTTCAGGGCTCACAGGCTGTTTGTTCGCTTCGCTCATTGTGTCGACTCCTAACGCTTGTGGCCTGTGTCCAACTTACGCTCCAGATGCTGGGAGTAGCGGGACATACCAAAACAGAAAATCCAGAAGATCAGGGCTGCAAAGACGTAGCCCTCACTCGCCATGCCCAGCCAGGCCGGGTCGGCGGAGGCTTGCTTGACGCTGTTGAGCAGGTCGAACAGGCCGATGATGATCACCAGGCTGGTGTCTTTGAACAGGGCAATAAAGGTGTTAACCAGGCCCGGAATCACCAGTTTCAGGGCTTGCGGCAGAATCACCAGGCCCATGCTGCGCCAGTAGCCCAAGCCCATGGCCGCAGCGGCTTCGTACTGGCCCTTGGGGATGGCCTGCATACCGCCACGCACCACCTCGGCCACGTAGGCCGACTGGAACAGGATCACGCCGATCAGCGCCCGCAGCAGCTTGTCGAAGCTCATGCCTTCGGGCAGGAACAACGGCAACATCACCGAAGACATGAACAGCACGGTAATCAAGGGTACGCCGCGCCAGAACTCGATAAAGGTCACGCACACCACACGGATGGCCGGCATCTTCGAGCGGCGGCCCAGCGCCAGCAGAATGCCCAGCGGCAACGCACCGGCAATACCGACGGTGGCGATCACCAGGGTCAGCATCAGGCCGCCCCATTTGCTGGTGGCGACGTTTTCCAGACCGAAATAGCCGCCGTGCAGCAGCCAGAAGGCCACCAGCGGATAGATGATCAGAAAGCCGATGCCATAGGCGGCCTTGCGCGGGAACTTGTTGATAAACAGCGGCGCCGCACCAATGATCGCCAGCCATACGGTGACGTCTACACGCCAGCGCAGTTCGCTGGGGTAGAAGCCGTACATGAACTGGCCAAAACGCTGCTGAATAAAGACCCAGCAGGCGCCTTCCTTGGTGCAGTCGGCACGGGTGGTGCCGACCCAGTTGGCGTCGAAGATGGTCCAGTTCAACAGCGGTGGCACCACCAGCCAGATCAGGTAGATCGCGAACAGTGTCAGCAGGGTGTTAAGCCAGCTGGAGAACAGGTTCGCCCGGACCCAGGCCACGACACCGACGCTTTTGCTCGGTGGCGGCATGTCGGGTTTGAAAGTATGAGTTGTCATGCGCCCTTCCTCACCGTTCGATCAGCGCAAGGCGCTTGTTGTACCAGTTCATAAACATCGAAATGGTGATGCTGATGGCCAGGTACACACTCATGGTGATTGCAATTACTTCGATGGCCTGCCCGGTCTGGTTAAGCACCGTACCGGCGAACAGCGACACCATGTCCGGATAACCGATACCGGCGGCCAGCGACGAGTTCTTCGCCAGGTTCAGGT
>JBCECW010000427.1:2581-4265 GCA_039207785.1 Pseudomonas sp.
AATGATCACGCGCATGGCTTGCGGGATGATCACCTTGCGCAGGGTCGGACCATTGCGCAGCCCCAGGGAATGGGCCGCCTCGGTCTGGCCGTGGTACACCGACTTGATGCCCGAACGCACGATTTCCGCGATAAACGCGGCGGTGTATACGGTCAGGGCGATGGTCAGGGCCAACAGCTCGGGAATCATCACCCAGCCACCGACGAAGTTGAATCCTTTCAGCACTGGGGTTTCCCAGTGGAACGGCGCGCCGAACACCAGCGTGCTCAGGGCAGGAATACCCACCATGATCGCCAGGCCGACCCAGAACTTGTGGAACGGCACACCGGTGTCGTCAAAGCGCTTGTTGGCCCAGCGCACCATCAGCACGGTGGCGATAATCGCCAGCACCACGGCAACCGCAAACGCGGCGAAACCGTCGGCGGCAGAGCCTTGCGGCATGTTCAGGCCACGGTTGCTGAGGAAAAAGGTGTCACCGATATTGATGCTGCTGCGCGGCCCTGGCAGGGGCTGCAGCACGGCGAAGTTCCAGAACAGGATTTGCAGCAGCGGCGGGATGTTGCGGAAGGTCTCGATATAGACCATGGCCAGCTTGCTGATCACCCAGTTATTGGACAACCGCGCCACGCCGATGATGAAACCGAGGATGGTCGCCAGCACGATACCGATAGCCGAAACCAGCAGGGTATTGAGCAGCCCGATAACGAACACGCGGGCGTAGGTATCGGCCTCGGTGTAGTCGATCAGGTGCTGGGCGATGCCGAAGCCGGCGCTGTTGTTGAGGAAGCCAAAGCCGGAGGTGATGCCGCGGTGTTGCATGTTGGTCTGCACGTTATCGAACAGAAACCAACCGGTGCCGATCACCGCAACGATCGTAATGATCTGGAAAAGCCAGGCACGAAGGCGCGGATCGCTTAACGAAAAGCCCCCCGCTGTGCCGATTTTATTTTGCATGGAATGCCCCACAACGACGGAACAAAGAACTGCCCTATAAAAGGTCAGGCCGTGTGAGAACGTAGCGAGCGACGGTCAGGCAAGGCGAAAACAGATGAAAAAGCGGAGTTGGCTGTAGCCAATGAGCATTTTGAATCTGTTTTCAACGTAGCCTGACCGAGCGCAGTAGTTCTCACACGGCCTGGGACGATCAACGCACTGGTGGTGCGTACTGCAGGCCGCCTTTGTTCCACAGAGCGTTCAGACCACGCTCGATCTTCAGCTCGCTGCCCGCACCGACGTTGCGGTCGAACACTTCGCCGTAGTTACCCACTTGCTTGATGATCTGCACTGCCCAGTCTTTCGGCAGTTTCAGGTCTTTGCCGTATTCACCGTCAGCACCCAGCAGACGGGCTACGTCCGGGTTCTTGGTGGACTTGGCTTCGGCTTCCACGTTCTTGGAAGTGATGCCAGCCTCTTCGGCGTTGAGCATGGCGAACAGGGTCCACTTGACGATGCTGAACCACTCTTCGTCGCCTTTGCGTACCACTGGGCCCAGAGGCTCTTTGGAGATCACTTCCGGCAGCACCACGTAGTCAGCCGGTACGGCCAGCTTGATGCGTTGTGCGTAGAGTTGCGACTGGTCGGAGGTCAGCACGTCGCAGCGACCGGATTCCAGCGACTTGGCGCTTTCGTCGGAGGTGTCGAAGGTGATCGGGGTGTATTTCAGACCGTTGGAACGGAAGTAGTC
>JBCECW010000428.1:0-4264 GCA_039207785.1 Pseudomonas sp.
ACACATAGGTGCGCAGGGTCAGTTCCATGCTCGGCTCCTGGGTGGCGCGCATAAAACGTTCACGGTGGTAACGGGTTTCGGCGATGGCGGTTTGCAGGCTGTCGCCGCAGTAGTACACGCCGTATTGGCCGTCGGTGAAACGGCTTTTGGCGCCGACATGGGTAAAGGCCGCCATCAGCGGCGAGGCGCCCGGCCCGCACACGCGGTCTTCCGGCGCCACATGGTTTAGCAGGCCAGCCTCTTCGCGCAGGCGGTCGTTGGTCAGGCCTTCGATAAGGAAGGCCATTTCAAGGTCGGCGGGGTCCAGCACATCTTCAAACACCGAAATCGGTGGAAAGGCACTGGAAACGATGCGATAGGCCCTCATCCATGGGGGCAGAACTTGAGTGGGTTGTTTCAACCGCGTACTCCATCCAGGTAACGACGTACCACGGCAATATCCATCACGCCGCCCGCCAGCATCAACTGCAAGGCGCTGAGGCCATTGAAGGGTGCTTCGCTGTTTGGCTTGCGAATCCAGTCGTACGTTGACGGTTTGTCGCCAAACAGAATGCGCAAGGATTTGTGGATGCCCATCAGGTACGACACCCGCTCCAGGGTGTCGCGCGGCAGGCGGATTTCCGGCAACTGACGGTATTTGTACAGCGTACTGCGGCCAATGGAGCCCAGCAGCACGATCTGCTCTTCATTCGAGCAGTTCCATTTCTCCATCAGATTGAAGAAGAACTTCAACGCCACATGACCCGCATGGGGCGAGTCGAGGTCGGGGGTGGCGTCTTTGGAAAGGCTGGCAAGCGACATGATGGATCTCCACAAGTGGACGTAAGGCGAACTTTAGTCCGTTTGTGGATGGATCGCAAACCTTAGGGTCGTATCAGGGCTCCTGCGCGCTGACCTGCTGAGCCAATTCGATCATCTGCTCGCGCATCCAGCGGTTGGCCGGGTCCTGGTCGGTGCTTTCATGCCAGTACAGGTGGGTTTCCACTGCTGGCACTTCCACCGGCACGCCGACGTAATGCAGGTCATGACTGCGAGCGAAACGCTCGGGCACGGTCATGGCCATATCGGTTTTCTGCATCACCATGGACGCCATCAGGTAATGCTGCGAACGCAGGGCGATCTTGCGCTGGATACCCATTTTCCCCAGCGTCAGGTCGACATACCCCAGGCCGCTGCGGCGGCTGGAAATATGGATATGGGTCAAGGACATATATTCGTCCAGGGTGAGCTTGTCCTTGGCCAGTGGGTGGCCTTTGCGGATCGCGCAGACGTAACGGTCAGACAACAGCTTGACGTGGCGCACCTGGGGGTCGGTGTTCAGCGGTGCATCGACGGCAAAGTCCAGGCGCCCGGCGGCCAGCTCCTTGGTGGTTTCGCGGCGTTTGGACAGAAAGCTTTCGATTTGAACGGCAGGGGCCTGGCGGCGCAGGCGCTGGAACAGGGGCGGCAGAATGATCTCCTCGGTGAGGTCGGTCATGCTGATGCGGTAGGTTTTGTTCGCTTGCAGCGGGTTAAAGGTGCGGCTTTCCTGCACGGAAACGCGCAATAGCGACAGCGCATTACGTACCGGGCCGATGATGTTCTGCGCCATCGGCGTAGGCACCATGCCTTGCGCGGTGCGCACAAACAGTGGGTCGTTGAAGGTTTCCCGCAGGCGGGCCAGGGCGTTGGATACGGCAGGCTGGGTAATGCCGACAATCTGCCCGGCGCGGGTCAGGTTGGCTTCGGTGTAGATGGCGTCGAAGACGATAAACAGGTTGAGATCGACCTTGCTCAAGTTCATTTGCCAACGTGCTCCTGCGCTTGTTTGGTTTGTTGTCGTTATCAGTCAATCATATATCGGTGATGAATGTTAATACACGCCGAGAATAGGTTAGGTAAATTTTCGTAGCTGCTCTAGGCTCAACGTCACTCTCACAAACAGCCCGTCAGAAGGTGCCTCCGATGGATTTCGCTTACTCCCCCAAGGTTCAAGAACTGCGCGAACGCGTTACCGCATTCATGGACGAATATGTTTACCCCGCTGAAGCGGTATTCGAAGCCCAGGTGAACGAAGGTGATCGCTGGCAGCCCACCGCGATCATGGAAGAGCTGAAAGCCAAGGCCCGCGCCGCCGGCCTGTGGAACCTGTTTCTGCCGGAGTCGAAGCTCGGCGCCGGCCTGACCAATATGGAATACGCCCCGCTGGCCGAGATCATGGGCCGCTCGCTGCTGGGTTCCGAGCCGTTCAACTGCTCGGCACCGGACACCGGCAACATGGAAGTGCTGGTGCGCTACGCCAACGAAGAACAGAAAAAGCGCTGGCTCGAGCCGCTGCTGGCCGGCGAGATCCGCTCAGCCTTCGCCATGACCGAGCCGGGCGTAGCCTCCTCGGACGCCACCAATATGGAAGCCCGCGCCGAGCGCGTGGGTGATGAGTGGGTGATCAACGGCCGCAAATGGTGGACCTCCGGTGCTTGCGACCCGCGTTGCAAAATCATGGTCTTCATGGGGCTGAGCAACCCGGATGGCCCGCGTCACCAGCAGCACTCAATGATCCTGGTGCCGGTGGATACCCCCGGGGTGAAAATTCTTCGTCCGCTGCCGGTATTCGGCTACGACGACGCGCCGCACGGCCACGCCGAAGTGCTGTTCGAAAACGTTCGCGTGCCTTATGACCATGTGCTGCTGGGTGAGGGCCGTGGTTTCGAGATCGCCCAGGGTCGCCTTGGCCCAGGCCGTATCCACCACTGCATGCGCTCCATCGGCATGGCCGAGCGCGCTCTGGAATTGATGTGCCAACGTGCCGTCAGCCGTACCGCCTTCGGTAAGCCGCTGGCCCGCCTGGGCGGCAACGTCGACATCATTGCCGACTCGCGGATGGAGATCGACATGGCGCGCCTGTTGACCCTGAAAGCCGCTTATATGATGGACACCGTGGGCAACAAGGTCGCCAAGAGCGAAATCGCCCAGATCAAGGTCGTGGCGCCAAACGTGGCCCTGCGCGTGATCGACCGTGCCATTCAGATGCATGGTGGTGCTGGTGTGTCCAACGACACCCCGCTGGCCTATATGTATGCCATGCAACGTACCCTGCGCCTGGCCGACGGCCCGGACGAAGTGCACCGCGCGGCCATCGGCAAGTTCGAAATCGGCAAGCACATGCCTAAAGACATGCTGAAAAGCCATTAAGGCCTGCCCGCATTGAAAAAGCCCGCCCGGCTAAGCCGTGGCGGGCTTTTTTATGCTCCGCAAAAAAAAACGCGTCAATCGCGGTAAAACACCTGCACCAGGTGATAGCCGAACTGGCTTTTTACCGGGCCGTGCACGGTGCGCAGTTCCTTCTTGAAAATCACCGAATCGATGGCTTTGACCATCTGTCCCGGTCGCACTTCACCCAGGTCGCCTCCTTTCTTGCCGGACGGGCAGGTGGAGTACTTCTTCGCCAAGACATCGAACGCCTCGCCGCCGGCGATACGTTTTTTCAGCGCGGCGGCTTCGGCCTCGGTCTTTACCAGGATATGGCGGGCCATTGCTTTTGCCATAAGGGCTCCAGAGTCGAATTGAGTGAAGGGTTTCGCGGCCTCTATCGCACTTGCAACAGGCAGGGTAGACGCGCGGGGTGCGTATTGTGCCAGTATCTGCGCTGCCGCATATATGACGCCAAGTAACTGTCAGATAGGCGAGCCATATTGACCTACCGTAATAACTCCACCGACCGTTCACTCGACAAGGGAGCTGCACCCCATGGACTTGAATCCGATGCTGAAAATTCTGGCCACCCAGGATGGTTCAGATCTCTACCTGTCTACCGGTGCGCCGCCCTGTGCCAAGTTCAATGGTGTGCTCAAGCCGTTGAGCGCCGAACCGCTCAAAGCCGGTGAAATTGCGGAGATAGCCGACTCGATCATGGACTCGGCGCAACGGATCGAATTCGAGCGCGAACTGGAAATGAACCTGGCCATTTCCCTGGCCGGCATTGGCCGTTTCCGCATCAATATCTTCAAGCAGCGCAATGAGGTGTCCATCGTCGCGCGCAATATCAAGATGGATATCCCCAAGTTCGAAGATCTCAAGCTGCCGGAGATCCTGCTGAAAACGGTGATGGAAAAGCGCGGTCTGGTGCTGTTTGTGGGCGGTACAGGTTCGGGCAAGTCCACCTCCCTGGCGGCCCTGATCGACTACCGCAACCGCAACAGCGGCGGCCATCTCATCACCATCGAAGACCCGGGGGAGTACGTGCACCGGCACAAGAAGTCGATCATCAACCAGCGCGAAGTTGGCG
>JBCECW010000429.1:0-4240 GCA_039207785.1 Pseudomonas sp.
GGCTGCAGGTTGTTCAGGGCGTTATTCATGTGCACGTGTCGCTATTCAAATGCTGATACGGGAGAGTTCGACCCGGTTGCCGTCGGCGTCGGACAGTTGTTCGATGATCGCGTCCTGCAAGCGGGCACACAGATCGGGGTCGGACAACGGTTGGTTATTGGCGTCGGTGACAAAGAACACGTCTTCCACGCGCTCGCCCAGGGTGGCGATCTTGGCGTTTTGCAGCGACAGGTCGAAGTCCAGGAAGATGCGGCCGATACGGGCCAGCAGGCCGGGGCGGTCGGGTGAAGTCAGTTCCAGCACGGTCACCGGGCGCCCGGCGTCGTTGGAAATCACCACCTGCGGGGCAAAGGCAAAGTGCTTGAGCTGGCGCGGTACCCGGCGCTGGATGATGGTCGGGTAGTCGTCCGGGTGGCTCAGGGCATTGACCAGGCCCTCGCGAATTTCCTTGATCCGCGCCGGGTCGTCGCCAATCGAGCCGCCATCGGTGTCGAGCACGATATAGCTGTCGAGGGTGAACTGGCTGGTGGAGGTGATCACGCGGGCGTCATGGATGTTCAGGTTGAGCTGGTCCATGGCCGCCACGGTCACGGCGAAGAAGTCGTGCTGGTCGGGGGCGTAGATAAAGATCTGCGTGCCGCCTTCGAACTCGCGCTGGGTGGTTTCCTTGATCAACACCAGCGGCTCGTGGGCCGAGCTGTGCTGCAGGATCGCGTCGGTGTGCCAGGCCACGTCGCCGGCGGTGTGGCGCAGGAAATAGTCATCGCCCAGTTGCGACCACAGCTGTTCGGCGTCGTCCGGGTCGGTGCCGTTGCGCACCAGGATATCCAGCGCGGCATTCTGGGTCTGGCGAATCTGCTCCTCGCGGTCCACCGGGTGCTCCAGGCCACGGCGCAGGGCGCGCTTGGTCTCGCTGTAGAGCTGGCGCAGCAGGCTGGCGCGCCAGGAGTTCCACAGCGTCGGGTTGGTGGCGTTGATATCGGCCACGGTCAGCACGTAGAGGTAGTCCAGGTGCACCTGGTCGCCTACCAACTGCGCGAAGTCGTGGATTACCTGCGGGTCGGACAGGTCTTTGCGCTGCGCGGTGGTGGACATCACCAGGTGGTGTTGCACCAGCCAGACGATCAGCCGCGAATCCCAGGCCGGCAACTGGTGGCGCGCGCAGAAGTTTTGCGCGTCTACCGCGCCCAGCTCCGAGTGGTCGCCGCCACGGCCTTTGCCGATGTCGTGGTAGAGGCCAGCCATATAGATCAGCTCGGGCTTGGGCAGCGTGCCCATCAGCTTGCTGGCCAGCGGGAATTTCTCGGAAATCGGCGTGTACTGCAGTTTGCGCAGGTGCTTGATCAGGTTCAGCGTGTGCGCATCGACGGTGTAGATATGGAACAGGTCATGCTGCATCTGCCCGACGATATCGCCGAATTCCGGCAGGTAGCGGCCCAGGATGCCGTAGCGGTTCATGCGCCGCAGGTTGCGGTGGATGCCGATCTCGCACTTGAACAGCTCGATAAACAGGCTGGTGTTGCGGATGTCCTGGCGGAAATCGTTGTCGATCAGGTGCCGGTATTCGCGCAGCAGGCGCACGGTGTCGGCCCGTACACCCTTGATCTCGGGGTTTTGCGCCATCAGCACAAAGACTTCGAGGATGGCGAAGGGCGTGCGTTTGAACACGCTGGCCGCCGTCACCTCGATATAACCATCGCGCAGTTGGAAGCGGCTATTGAGCGGCACCACCTGGCCACTGTCTTCGTTACGCAGAATCACTTCTTCGAAGTGCTGCACCACCAGCTCGCTGAGCTCGGAGATGCTCATCACCACGCGGTAGTAGTTCTGCATAAAGTGTTCGATGGCCAGCTTGCCGTTGCTGTCCTCGAAGCCGAGCAGCTTGGCAATGGCGCGCTGGTGGTCGAACAGCAGGCGGTCTTCGGCGCGGCCGGCGAGCATATGCAGGGCATAGCGCACCTTCCAGAGAAACTCCTGGGAGGAGGCCAGCAAGGCGTATTCGCTTTCCAGCAAAAAGCCCTGGCCGACCATGGCGTGCAGGTTGAGGGTGCCGAAATGGCGGCGGGCCACCCAGAGAATGGTCTGGATATCACGCAGGCCGCCGGGGGAGCCTTTGACGTTGGGCTCCAGGTTGTACTCGGTGTCGTTGTACTTGGCGTGGCGGGCGGTCTGTTCTTCGCGCTTGGCCACGAAGAAGTCTTTGCTCGGCCACATCCGGCTGGTGCTGGTGACCTCGATCATGCGCTGGCGCAAACGCTCGGGGCCAGCGATGGTGCGGCTTTCCATCAGGTTGGTGACCACTGTCAGGTCGGCTTGCGCCTCTGAGGCGCACTCATCCACGGAACGCACGCTTTGCCCGACTTCCAGGCCGATATCCCACAGCAGGGTAAGAAAGCGTTCGATGGAGTCGCGAAACACCTCGTGGTCGGCGCTGTCGAGCAGCAGCAACAGGTCGATGTCCGAATACGGGTGCAGCTCGCCGCGGCCATAGCCGCCTACGGCCAGCAGGGCGATATCGGCGTCTTCGCTCCAATCGAACTGGGCCCAGGCTTCGCGCAGGATCTGGTCGATGCACCAGGCGCGGTCTTCCACCAGGCGCCGAATATCGCGGCCTTCCTTGAAGCGCTGGTCGAGCACCTCATGGGCGCGACGGATGGCTTTCTTGAATGCCGCTATGGGGCTGGCTTTAAGCGCCAGTTCCGCCTGGAACTGGCCGCGGTCGAACAACTCGGGGTCCACCTGCGGCATTCAGCTGCGTTCCTTCTTTATATAGAGGTCGTGTAGTCAGGCCGAGGTGCGGGCGATGGTGTCATCGCTGCGCAGGGTAAAGATCTCGTAGCCGGTGGCGGTCACCAGGATGGTGTGTTCCCACTGCGCCGAGAGCTTGCGGTCCTTGGTGATTGCGGTCCAGCCATCGCCCAGCAGGCGGGTTTCGGCACGGCCCTGGTTGATCATCGGTTCGATGGTGAAGGTCATGCCTTCTTTCAATTCCATACCGGTGCCGGCGCGGCCGTAGTGCAGCACTTGCGGCTCTTCGTGGAAGACCTTGCCGATGCCGTGGCCGCAGTACTCGCGCACCACCGAGAAGCCGTTCTTTTCCGCGTGCTTCTGGATCACTTCACCGATATCGCCCAGGCGAGCGCCCGGCTTGACCAGTTCGATGCCTTTATACATGCATTCCTGGGTGATCTTGGACAGGCGCACCGCCCACTCCGGCACGTTGCCGACGTGGAACATCTTGCTGGTGTCACCGTGGTAACCGTCCTTGATCACGGTGATGTCGATATTCAGCACATCGCCATCTTTAAGCGGCTTCTCGTTGGGAATGCCGTGACACACCACGTGGTTGATCGAGGTGCAGATGGATTTCGGGTAGCCCTTGTAGTTCAAAGGCGCCGGAATGGCCTGTTGCACGTTGACGATATAGTCGTGGCAGATGCGGTCGAGTTCTTCGGTGGTCACGCCGGGTTTGACGTATTCGCCGATCATTTCCAGCACTTCACCGGCCAGGCGGCCAGCGATGCGCATTTTTTCGATTTCTTCGGGCGTCTTGATACTGACGGTCATACAAACTCTCTCAGCGCCCGTTTGGCGCTCGGCAAAAATACGGAAAGCGCGATTCTAGCATTGCAAGCTGCCTAACTATCCAGCAAACAGGCCTTTGCCTACAGGCTAATGCTGGTTTCCTTATGGTAGCGGGGCAGCGGATGTTCGGTCGGTTGGCAAATCGGTACGTAGTTTCGGGTTCCGTTTCCCCACCTGCTGTGGTATAAAATGCGCCGCTTTCCGGGCACCAGCCCGAAAGCCTAAACCCCACACACGTGTCGACACGATGACCTGGGTGCCTTTCAGTTAATCGCTGAGGGTTGGTCATTGGGATACGTGGAGGCCTAACCCGACTTATCAAGGAACTATCATGTCCCAAGTCAATATGCGCGATATGCTGAAGGCCGGTGTGCACTTCGGCCACCAGACCCGTTACTGGAACCCGAAAATGGGCAAGTACATTTTCGGCGCGCGCAACAAGATTCACATCATCAACCTGGAAAAAACCCTGCCGATGTTCAACGACGCGCTGTCGTTCGTTGAGAAACTGGCTTCGGGCAAAAACAAGATTCTGTTCGTCGGCACCAAGCGTTCCGCTGGCAAGATCGTTGCTGAAGAAGCAGCACGTTGCGGTTCGCCGTACGTCGATCACCGCTGGTTGGGCGGCATGCTGACCAACTACAAAACCATCCGT
>JBCECW010000430.1:0-4210 GCA_039207785.1 Pseudomonas sp.
GCCAAGTGCAGGGCGAACTGCCAGATACCCATATCGGCATCCTCAACGCGCTGAAAGGCTGGGGCATGCCCATCAGCCGCGAACTCAAGTTGGCCAAGGGCGCCGACGAATGCCTGGCCTACTACCGCGATATCGGCGAGCGCCGCGACGCGCTGCCTTATGAAATCGACGGCGTGGTGTTCAAGGTCAATAACCTCGCCTGGCAGCGCGAACTGGGTTTTCGCGCCCGCGAACCGCGCTGGGCCATTGCGCATAAGTTTCCCGCCAGCGAAGAACTGACCGAGTTGCTCGCCGTCGAGTTCCAGGTTGGTCGCACCGGCGCGGTAACCCCCGTGGCCCGCCTGCGTCCGGTAAAAGTGGCCGGCGTTATGGTCGCCAACGCCACCCTGCATAACATGGACGAAGTGGCCCGTCTGGGCGTGATGGTTGGCGACACCGTGATCATCCGCCGCGCCGGCGACGTGATTCCGCAGGTGGTGCAGGTGGTACTGGAGCGCCGCCCCGCCGACGCCAAACCCGTGCATGTGCCGGAAAGCTGCCCGGTGTGCGGCTCCCATGTAGAACGCACGCAACTGATCAAGCGCAGCAAAGGCCGCGAAACCATCAGCGAAGGCGCGGTATACCGCTGCGTCGGCCGCCTGGCCTGCGGCGCGCAGCTAAAACAGGCGATCATCCATTTCGTTTCTCGCCGCGCCATGGATATCGAAGGCCTGGGCGACAAGAGCGTCGAGCAACTGGTGGACGAAGGCCTGATTCATTCGCCGGCGGACCTGTACAAGCTCACCTTTGAACAGATCGTGGAGCTGGAAGGCTTTGCCGAGCTATCGAGCAAAAACCTGCTGGCCGCTATCGAAAACAGCCGCAAGCCTGAGCTGGCGCGCTTTATCTTCTCCCTAGGCATTCCAGACGTCGGCGAAGAAACCGCCAAGGTCCTGGCCCGCTCGCTGGCTTCCTTGCAGCGCATCAAAGTAGCGCTGCCAGAAGTGCTGACCTACCTGCCCGACGTGGGCCTGGAAGTGGCCTACGAAATCCACGAATTCTTTAGCGACAGCCATAACCAAAGCGTGATTGAGCAGCTCGAACAGGTGCTCGATATCCAGGGCCAGGGCGAACTCGGTGCCGAGTACGCCGCCAGCACCACCCTGGCCGGCTTGCTCGACAAGTTGAATATCGCCTCGGTCGGCCCCACCGGCGCCAAGACCCTGGCGGCCAAGTTCGGCGAATCGCTGCAAAAGGTCCTGGACGCCGACTGGCTCGACCTGCGGCAAACCCTCAGCGAAAAACCCGCCAACGCCGTGCGCGAATTTTTCGCCAATCCCGAGAACCGCGAAAAGGCCCTGAAAATCGAAGCGCAACTGCGCGACTTCGGTATGCACTGGGAAAGCGAAAAGCGCGTGGTCGAAGGCCTGCCATTGGCCGGGCAAACCTGGGTGCTGACCGGCAGCCTGGAAATCATGAGCCGCGATATCGCCAAGGAAAAACTCGAAAGCCTGGGCGCCAAGGTAGCGGGCTCGGTCTCGGCAAAAACCACCTGCGTGGTGGCCGGGCCTGGTGCGGGTTCGAAGTTGGCCAAGGCCAATGAGCTGGGGGTGAAGGTGTTGGATGAGGCGGAATTCCTGACAGCGTTGGCGGGGTTCGGGATTACCGCGTAAGGTCTTAATTAGTTCCCGATCGGTAACTTTCGGTGATTTATGGGCGCCATTCACTCGGTACAAGAGCTCGGTAAAACCATTGCCGCGAACCGTAAGCGCGCGGGTATGACTCAACGCGACTTGGCGACGGTAGCCGGTGTGGGCGATCGCTTTATTGTCGACCTTGAGGCTGGCAAGGAGACCGTTCGGTTTGGCTTGGTCCTGCAAGTGCTTAAGGTACTGGGCATCACACTGAGCGACGATCCAGAGTCGCCGGGGTTGAGCCATGACGCACGCGCTGACGGTATGGCTATTTGACGAGTTGGTTGGCCACCTGCTTTTTGCTCGCGGGCAGTTGAGCTTTACCTATGGTGAAGCATGGTTAATTAGTAAAAAGCCAAGCTAAAAAGGGGACATACCAATGTCCCCTTTTCTTTGCGCGCAACTAATAGCCTTCACGTCTATTTCTTGCCAACCCCCTGCTTGGTCGAATTGATCAATGCATTGGCCATTTCGCTCAGTGTCTGGATTACAGCGGATTCAAGATTTTTGTTGGTGAAGGCATCGGCCGCTGCCAGCGCTTCGATATACAAGGTGAGATCAGCAGCCCGCTCCAGTGCTTCCTCGATGGGGATGCCTGGGTTAACGGAGAACAGCGGGGCGCTGTCCATATGGTCGAAGTGTTGGCGTGTGGTTACAGCGATTGCTTCGTAGCGTCAAACTCCAAATTTCAGTGTTGCCTCGCTCCTTTTTGCGACCAAGCAAAAGGGAGGCGGCTGTGCGCAGGTTGGTCGACCGGGAAATTTGGAAACCGGCACACCCGAAAGTGTCCCGCGCACAGCTGCCATAGAGCAGACAGGCAACAAACGCCTTCGTTTTATAGCAGACGTTTGCACGTTCAAATTTTACCTGGCGACCAAACCAGATCGCTGAACCATTCAGCGATGGCGGACTGTAGGCGCATACGATGTAGCGCGTCTGTTGGCTCTGGCGGGTCGTGACGAAGGATGGATGCCGTGAAATTTGCAGCTAATTGCAATGTCATGCGACACGGTCAGCGCGTAGGTGGGCGTCGCCACAAGTAAAGCCCAACATCCACTGCCCTCAGTCAACCTGAGCAAACCGCTCCACCAGCCAATCGATAAACACCCGCACGCGGTTGCTCAGATGGCGGTTGGGCGGGTAGAGCACATGGAAGGGGTAGGCCTCGGGCTGCCAGTCGCTGAGGATGGGCACCAGTTCGCCGCGGTCAAGGTGGGCTTTTACCGTGTAGTGGAAGGTGTGGATGATGCCCAGCCCGGCCAGGCCCGCCGCCAGGTGGGCGTTGCTTTCGTTGACGCTGATAATGCCTTTGCCGTCGATCACATGGCGTTCATCCCCGCGTTGGAAGCGCGCCGGTATTGGCCGCCCGCTGCCGGCGGCCTGGTAGGTCACCATCTGGTGTTGCGCCAGGTCCTTGGGGTGCTGGGGTGTGCCATGGCGCTCCAGGTAGGCGGGCGTGGCGCAGGTGCTCCAGGCCACTTCGCCCAGGCGGCGCACGGCCAGTTGTTGCTCGCCTAGCGGGCCGCCGCGCACCACACAATCCACTCTCTCGCTGATCAGGTCTACCGGGCGGTCGCTAACCCCCAGCTCCAGCTGGATATCGGGGTAGCGGGCGAAAAAATCCGGCAGGGCAGGGATCACCAGCAAGGTGGCGGTGGAGCCACCGATGTCCACCCGCAGTTTGCCGCGCGGCAGGCCCTGGGCCTGGCTAAAGCCTTGGTCGATATCTTCCAGCTGATGCACCAGGCGATTGGTCAGCTGGTAGTACGAGGTGCCGTCGGCCGTCACCGTCAGCCGCCGTGTGGTGCGTTGCAGCAGGCGCACGCCCAGGTGGGTTTCCAGTTCGCGGATCAGTTTGCTGACGGTGGTTTTCGGCAGGTCCAGGGAGTCGGCGGCCTTGGTAAAGGAGCCGCTTTCCACCACGCGGGCAAATACACGAATGGCCAGTAGCTGGTTCATGACTGCGCTCCAGGAATCAAGGATTTTATTGTGCCGTATTGTGCATAAAGAAAACACTTTATACGTATTTTTCTAGTCAATCCAAGTGCCTAAAGTGGCCATCAACGGCTCACCTACTACCAGCCGCTAACCACTCAATCGAAGACTTGGAGATTCATCATGAGCAACAGACTGGAAGGCAAAATCGCACTGATCACTGGCGGCACCACCGGCATCGGCCTGGCTTCGGCACAGGAGTTCGTTGCCCAGGGCGCCACCGTATTTATCACTGGCCGCCGCCAGGCCGAACTGGACAAGGCCGTGACGGCCATCGGCCCGCGGGCCATTGGTATTCAGGGCGACGTGTCGAAGCTGGCTGACCTGGACCGTATCTACGCCGAGATCAAGGCCAAGGCCGGGCACCTGGATATCCTCTTCGCCAACGCCGGCGGTGGTGACATGCTGCCCCTGGGTGCCATCACCGAAGAACAGTACGAGCGCATTTTCAGCATCAACGTAAAAGGCACCTTGTTTACCGTGCAGAAGGCCTTGCCGCTGTTGCGTGACGGAAGCTCGATTCTGCTGACTTCCTCCACCAC
>JBCECW010000431.1:0-4180 GCA_039207785.1 Pseudomonas sp.
GCGCACCCCGGTGGTGGCGCTGACCGCGCATATACTTTCCGAGCACAAGGAACGCGCCCGGCAGGTGGGCATGGACGGCCATATGGCCAAGCCGGTGGAGCTCTCCAACCTGCGCGAGCTGGTGGAGCATTGGGTGGCCCAACGCGACGCCCGGCGTCAGGAAGAATCCGACTCGGCGCTGCCCCACTGACGCCCTTCACCTTTTTTGCCTGCGAGCCTACTGATGGTGTCCACCCTGTTCAGCCTGTATCTGAAGATGCTGGTGCTCTATAGCCCGTTCTTTGTGTTGTCGGTGTTTATCGGCATGACCCGCGGCTACACGGTTAAAGAACGCAAGAAGCTGGCGTGGAAAGTGGCCACCGGCGTGGTGATCGCCAGCAGCGTGCTGTACCTGTTCGGGCAGAGCATCTTCAGCGTCTTCGGCATCACCATCGACGCCTTCCGCATCGGTGCCGGCAGCGTGCTGTTTATCTCGGCACTCGGCATGGCCCAGGGTCGCCCGGTGGTACAGAGCGACAACCAGCAGCAGGACGTGACCATCGTGCCGCTGACCATTCCGCTGACCGTCGGCCCCGGCACCATCGGTGCCATGCTGGTAATGGGTGCCGGCCAGCCACATTGGGACAGCAAGCTGGTGGCGCTGTTGGCCATTCTGCTCGCCAGCCTGACCGTGGGCCTGGTGCTGTACCTGAGCGACAAATTCGAACGCATCCTGGGCGACCAGGGCCTGGAAATCATCGGCCGGCTGATGGGCCTGTTCGTCTGCGCCCTGGCAGCGCAGATCATCTTTACCGGCATCAAGGGTTACCTCATAACCCCGTAACCACCGAGCCCTTCGTAGGAGCCAGCTTGCTGGCGACCCCTGGAAACGTCGTTTGCAGGGTTCGCCAGCAAGCTGGCTCCTACCGTTTCCCCGTACGACAAAACCCTTCATCGTTTCGGCAAACCTGCCCGCGCATCGCTGCACACCTTCGCGTACACTGCGCGGCCGTTTTTTCTACCCGGAACCAATCATGACCAACGCGCAACCTGCTCGTGCCTGTGGCATCGACTTTGGCACGTCCAACTCCACCGTCGGCTGGCTGCGCCCCGGCGAGGAAACGTTGATTGTGCTGGAGGACGGCAAGATCACCCTGCCGTCCGTGGTGTTCTTCAACTTCGAAGAACGCCGCCCGGTATACGGGCGCCTGGCCTTGCACGAGTACCTGGAAGGCTTCGAAGGTCGCCTGATGCGCTCGCTGAAAAGCCTGCTGGGTTCCAAGCTGCTGAAAAGCGAAACCGCCGTATTGGGCAGCAGCCTGCCATTCAAGGACATCCTCGGGTTCTTTATTGGCGAGTTGAAAACCCGCGCCGAAGCCACGGCCGGGCGCTCGTTCGAAGAAGTGGTGCTGGGCCGGCCGGTGTTCTTTGTCGACGACGATGAAAAGGCCGACAAGGAAGCCGAAGACACCCTGGTGGCGGTGGCCAACAAGCTGGGTTTCAAAGACGTGTCGTTCCAGTACGAACCCATTGCCGCCGCCTTTGACTACGAAAGCACCCTGAGCCGCGAAGAGCTGGTACTGATCGTCGATATCGGCGGGGGTACCTCCGACTTCTCGCTGATTCGCCTGGCCCCCGAGCGCCATATGCTGCCTGAACGGCAGAGCGATATCCTGGCCACCGGCGGTGTGCATATCGGCGGTACCGACTTCGACAAGCAATTGAGCCTGGCCGGCGTAATGCCGCTGTTTGGCTATGGCAGCCGGATGAAAAACCAGGCCTATATGCCCACCAGCCATCACCTGAATATGGTGACCTGGCACACCATCAACGCCGTATACGCGCAGCAGGCGCAAACCGCGCTGAAGAATATGCGCTATGACGCGCTGGATACCGATGGCCTGGATCGTTTCTTCAAGCTGATCGAACAGCGCGCCGGGCATTGGCTGGCCATGCAGGTGGAGCAAAGCAAGATCGAGCTGACGGAAATGGACAGCCGCAATATTGCCCTCGACCGTATCGAGCCGGGTCTGGTGGCCGAGCTCAATCGCGAGCTGTTCGATGAGTCCATCGACAACCTGCTGGGCAAGATCAACGGCAGTGTCCTGCAGCTGCTGGCCGACGCCGGCGTAAGCACCGAAGACATCGACACGGTGTTTTTTACCGGTGGTTCCAGTGGTATTCCGGCGCTGCGCGCCAATATCCAGCGCCTGCTGCCCAATGCCCGGCATGCCGAAGGCGATACGTTCGGCAGTATTGGCAGTGGCTTGGCGATTGAAGCGAAAAAGCGTTACGGCTAACCCTCACCCCCGGCCCCTCTCCCGCAAGCGGGCGAGGGGGGACGTATGGCTACAAGCATGCTCGGCCGGCTCCCTCGCCCGCTTGCGGGAGAGGGCTGGGGAGAGGGAGCGATTTATAGCGCTTCAACAATCTCCGACTCCTGGCCATTGACCACCACCACGTCGCCGGGCGCTTTACCCAGCAGGCTTTGGCCCATGGGTGAATGCGGGGTGATGCTCATCACCTCGCCCTCCTCGCCCTGCACTTTCAGCCCGGCCCCATCCGGCACCAGAAACAACCGGCGCTGTTGTCCGTGCCCGTTTTCCAGCAGCACCAGCGCACTCAGGCCAATGCCTTTGTCGGCATCAAAATCGCGCAACTGCAGCGCCCTAAACGCCACCAATGCCTGCTCGATCTCGGCCACCCGCCGCGCCTGGCCATGGGCCAGGTAGCCGGCCTCCAGGCCCAGGGTGTCGTATTTGTTTTCGGCGACGTTTTCTTCGTGGGTGGCGGCTTCATGGGCGGTCTGCAACGCCAGTTGGGCGTTGTGCAGATCGGCGTTGAGCCGCTCGATAAACAGCTGGTAGAGCTGGGGTTTGTTCATGGCAGATACAGGGCCGGTCAAGAGCGGCCATTGTGTCGCCCCACGCAGTGTTTATAAATGGCTTTTGCTAGAGTTCGGCCAAGGTTCTGCGAGGAGAAAACCCATGTCCCTTATCAAGCTTGTGACCGTCGCCATCGGCGCCCTGCTGCTCAGTGCCTGCGGCCTTGGCGAAACAGCAACCACTGCCGAGCTGCAAGCCAAACAGGCGCAGCAAGCCCAGCAGCAGATGCAGGATATGCAGAAGCAGATCGACGCGGCCAACGCGGTGAATAACGAGCGCCTGAAGCAGGCCGTTGGCCAATAAGCGCTGGCTTATTTTTTCTTCAGGCACTCGCTCATAAACGCCTTGCGCTCATCGCCCTTGAGCGCTTTGGTGGTGGCGTCGGCATTGCAGGTTTTCATCCGTTCCTGCGGCGTAGCGGGTTTGCTGTCGGCCTTCAGGCAGGTGCTCATAAAGGCTTTGCGTTCATCGCCTTTCAGCGCCTTGGTGGTGGCGTCGGCGTTGCAGCTTTTCATCCGTTCCTGCGGCGTGGCGGCAAACGCCGAGGTGCTCAGGGCGGACAGTATCAACAAGGCAATGGCTAAGCGGCGCATGGCAGATCTCCTGGTGAAGTGATGCGGTGCCGCTTGAGCTTAGCCACTGCCGGGCGCTTTGCTCAGTTGGCCGGCACCAGGGTCATTTCCACCGGCTCGCCGGGGTTGTGCTGGCGCAGCTGCAGGATGTCCTTGGTGGCCATCAGCACCTCGGTCTTGTAGCGCTGCCCCTCTTCGATCATCACCAGGTCCGTCCCATCCTGCTGCCATTGGCCAAACGCCGGTTTGTTGCCGTTGGAAGCCAGCACCAGCGTGCCGTCCGACAAAAACACATAGAGCATGCCTTTGCTGACCGTGGGCGACTCGCTGACGGCCCATACCCGGTTGACGAAACTGGCCGGCGCAGGCGGCTCGGCACAGCCGCCCAGCAGCGAAATGGCCAGCAGTGGCAGTAGCACGGAACGAATAACCATAGGGGGTCCTGCTGTTGTTGTTATAGGAGTAACTAAGGGGCAAAAAACTCGAACTTAGTTCCCCGCTGTCGCCTCCTAATTACGACAGCCGACAACGGCAAACCACAAGGAACGACACCATGTACAAAACCAAACTACTCGCGGCTTTTTGTGCACTGGCAGCGGTGACAGGTTGTGCCAGCAAAATGGAAAACCCGGTGGACTACGTCACCTATCGCAACGAGCCCCTGGCCAAGCAAGTGGACGTGGGCATGACCAAGTCGCAAGTGCTGACCGTTGGCGGCCCGCCCTCCACTGAGCTGAACCGCAC
>JBCECW010000432.1:0-4164 GCA_039207785.1 Pseudomonas sp.
ACTTTATCGGCGAGGGCTTGGCGTTCAAGGTCGATAGCGACTTGTTCCTGGGCTATGTCGACCGCCCGGGCATCCGCCCTGCCCCTTACCTGGCCCGCGCCGGATGGATACGCCTGGACACCCCCGACGTTATCAGCACGGCCGAACTACAGGCCCTGCTCACCCGCTCCCATCAACTGGTGGTGCGCAAGCTGCCGAAAATCCGCCAGGTCGGGTTGCTGCTCGACGCCGAGTAGATTCCAGAGGCTTCCCACCAACCAGTAAGGGTTTTCCTGCACGAACCATCTAGGCGGCCTACATAGCGGCAGCGCCCGAACAGAAATGATTGCCCGGCTTTTTTCATTTCGTTCGGAGTCTGTAATGAAACGCCTCGCTATCCTGTCCACCACGCTACTGGCCAGCTGCATTGTGCTGGCCAACGCCCAAGCCGCCGATGCCCACTGGAGCTACGACGGCGCCCATGGCCCGGAACACTGGGCCACCCTCGACCCCGCCAACAGCGCCTGCGCCACCAGCCAACTGCAATCGCCGGTGGATATCAAAAGCGGCGCCAGCCGCGAGAGCAAACTGCCAGCGCTGGACTTCGACTACCATCCAAGCCCCGTCGAACTGGTCAACAACGGCCACACCGTGCAAGTGATTCCAGCCGCAGGCGGCGAGCTGGAAGTCGGTGACGTCAGCGCCCAGCTGCTGCAATTTCACTTCCATACCCCAAGCGAAGAGCGCTTCGACGGCAAGAGCTACCCCATGGACGCCCACCTGGTACACAAGACGGCCGACGGCAAGCTGTCCGTCGTCGCCGTGCTGTTCAAGGAAGGCAAAGAAAACCAGGCGCTCAAACCCCTATTGGATGCGATGCCCGCCGCCGGCGAAAAACGCACCCTAAGCGCCTTCGACCCCGCCGCGCTGCTGCCCAGTGACCACAGCTACTACCGCTACACCGGCTCGCTCACCACGCCGCCTTGCAGCGATGGCGTGAGCTGGCAGGTACTGCGCCAGCCCGTGGAACTGTCCAAGGCGCAGATCGCCGAGTTCCAGGCGCTCTATCCGATGAACGCCCGGCCGGTGCAACCGTTGAATGACCGGGTGATCGAGGTAAGCCAGTAAGAAGATACCGAGGCTCACTGCGCATTCACCGCGCATTGAGCCTCGGCTATTTCAGCGCAGCAGGTGGCGCAACACCGCCCCTAGGTGCTCGCCGCCAAACAGCAGCCAATCCAGCCACAGCGCCTGATGGGCCAACACAATCGCCCAGAACACCAGCTGAAAATCGACTTTGCGGGTTTTGTGGCGGTATAGCTGTTGGGCCAGCAACGCGCCGGGCCAACCGCCGAGTAATTCCACCAGGTGCAATTTGCTTTCGGGCGTACGCCATTCACCGGCCATGGCGCGATGTTTATCGTGCCCGTAAAGCACTATCGCAAGCAGGCTTGCTGCGGGGTACAGCACCAACGCCCAGATCTGCTGATGACGGGTGAATAGCTGTAACGCGCCCAGTAGTGGCGCCGCACACAGCAAGACAAATACCGCCAGCTTGAAGCCCAGTTGCTGCGGTATGTTCGGTCGCACGGTATGAACCGCGGGCTGTTTGCGTTTTCTTCGAGTTTCCAGTGAGTCCATCTCCCAGCCTGTCCCCAGTGTTGCAGGCCCGCAGGGTACTGGATCAGGCAAAAAAACGCCGCTCAAAGGAGCGGCGTTTTTTAGATCGGAGCTATCAGTTACCCGACTTGATCTTGTTCCATAGCCGCGTGCGGATACGGTCGGTGGCCAGTGGCATAGCCTCCAGGGCAAACAGGGTTTTCAGGGTTTCGGCGCTGGGGTAGACCTTGGTGTCGGCCTTCAGGTCGGCGCTGACCAGGCCATCGGCCTGCTCGTTGCCGTTGGCGTAGCGCACGTAGTCGCTGATGCCGGCCATCACCTTGGGTTCCAGCAGGTAGTTCATAAAGGCGTAGGCGGCTTTTTCGTCCGGTGCATCGGCGGGCATGGTGACCATGTCAAACCACATCGGCGCGCCTTCCTTGGGAATTACATAGCCGATATCGACACCATTTTTTGCCTCTTTGGCGCGGTTGGCGGCCTGCATGATATCGCCGGAGAAACCCACGGCTACGCAGATCTCGCCATTGGCCAGGTCGCTGACGTACTTGGAGGAATGGAAGTAGCGCACGTAGGGGCGAATCTGCATCAGCGTGGCTTCGGCTTTCTTGTAGTCGGCCGGGTCTTTGCTGTGGTGGGGCAGGCCCAGGTAATGCAGGGTGATCGGCAATACTTCCGGGCCGTTGTCGAGAATGGCCACGCCGCACTGGCTGAGCTTTTTCATATTCTCGGGCTTGAGGATCAGGTCCCAGGAATCCAGCGGTACATCGCCCAGCACGGCTTTGACCTTGGCCACGTTATAGCCGATGCCGGTGCTGCCCCACAGGTACGGGAAGCCATGCTCGTTGCCCGGGTCGTTGGTTTCCAGGGCCTTGAGCAGTACCGGGTTAAGGTTTTTCCAGTTCGGCAGTTGGCTCTTGTCCAGCTTCTTCAGCGCCCCGCCCTGGATTTGCCGGGCCATAAAGTGGTTGGACGGAAACACCACGTCGTAACCGGATTTGCCGGTCATCAGCTTGCCGTCGAGGGTTTCGTTGCTGTCGTAGACGTCATACACCGAGGCAATGCCGGTGGCGGCCTGGAAGTTCTTCAAGGTGTCTGGCGCGATGTAGTCGGACCAGTTGTAGATCTTCACGGTATCGGCAGCCTGGGCGACCGAGGCTGCCAGCATCAGCGGGGCGATAAATTTCAACATGGGGTATCTCTGCTTTTTGTTTTTAGGTTTGAAGCGGACACAGGGCCTGGGCCCGATGGCTTACTTAAAGATGAGAACGTAGGTTTTACGTACGGTCTCTTTGATATCCCAGACGCCCAACGTGTTGGCCGGCATCATCAGGGCATCACCTGCCTTGATCTCCATGGGTTCACCGCCTTCCGGGGTGAAGGTGCAGTGGCCCGAGATAATGTGGCAGAACTCCTGTTGCACGATCTGCCGGCGCCAGACGCCGGGGGTGCATTCCCAGATACCGGTTTCCACGCCGTCGCTGCGCTCGACGCTGGTGGTCGAGGCCACGGCCACCACTTCGCTCAAGGGCACGGCGACGGGGAACGACTCTTCGAGTACGGCGGTTGGGGTGTTTTTGAAGTGGGTGATGGTCATCGCAGGTACTCGTTCGTTCAGATTAAGAGGGGTTAGTCCCCTCTCCCACTTGTGGGAGAGGGTTAGGGAGAGGGAGCGGTGCTACGCCTGGTATAAATCGGCGTAACGGCTGGCCCTCTCCCCCGGCCCCTCTCCCGTAAACGGGAGAGGGGAGAAAAAATCACTTCATAAAACCTTCCATAAACCCCGCCAACCCCTGGGCATACCGCCGGCGCCAAGGCGCGCTACTGGGGTTGGCGAGTACCTGGTCTTCGTGCACAAAGCTTTTGATGATGGCGTTGTAGCCCAGCCAACGGCATGGCTCCGGCTCCCAGGTGCGCATGCCTTGCTTGATGCTGCTGTCTTGCTGCACCCACGGCTGGCGGGTCAGTACGCTGCTTTGGCCAAGGATCAGCTGCGCCACGGTGCGGCCGCCCAGGTTGCTGGCCCCTACCCCTTCGCCGCCATAACCACCGGCCATGGCCACGCGGTTTTTGCGGTCGCAGAGCATATGCGGGTGGAAGCTGCGCGACATGCCCAGGTTGCCGCCCCAGGAATGGGTGATCTGCACCTTTTTCAGCATGGGGAACAGTTCGCCAAACAGGTAACGGCGCAGGTCGACTTCGGCGCTGGTCAGGCTGGCGTCGGCACGCAGCTTGCCGCCGAACTGGTAGCCGCCACGGGCACCAAATACCAGGCGGTCATCCAGGGTGCGCTGGCCATAGGTCACCTGGCGGCTGGCTTCGCTAAAGGCCTGGCCACGCTCCAGGCCGATCTCGGCCCAGGTAGCGGCTGGCAATGGCGCGGTGGCCACAATCAGGCTTTGCACCGGCAACTGATAACGGCTCAGCGCAGGCATTGTCGCGGCATAGCCCTCGACAGCAGGAACCACCCAGCGGCAACGAATCTGACCCTGCGCCGTCGTCACGCGCCCGGTGACCTCCAGGAGCGCTCCGAGCTCGTCGGGGTGCTGCGCGCGCTCGACCTCGACG
>JBCECW010000433.1:0-4143 GCA_039207785.1 Pseudomonas sp.
CGGTATTCGTCAACATTAAACTCTCGGCCCATGGCCGCAACAACCTCACGGAGTTTGAGCACGCGATTGTCGGTTATCCCCAGGTGCTGGAGTGCTTCACCATGGCCGGCGGCTCCGACTACCTGCTCAAAGTGGTGGCCAAGGAAATCGCCAGCTATGAGCGCTTCTTGCGCGATCAAGTGCTGCAGCGTCCCCACGTGCTAGAAGCGCATTCGAATATCGCCATGAGCGAGGTCAAGCGCACCACGGAGCTGCCGCTGGATTTGGTTTAGGCGTGGTGGCGGCGATCAGATCGATCAGCGCGGTCACGGTACTTTCGAAGTACGAGGAGTTATCCAGCCTATGCACGTCGTCATCAGCGGCCTGTGATAGGAACTGCGCATTGCGCGCCAAACGGGCTTCGATCTCCGCCAGCGATTCTCGACCGCGGGCTAGCAGGCGCTGGCGCAGTACCTGCGGGTCTACCGTCAGCAGAATGGCCAACAGCGAGGGATAACGGCGCCGGGCTTCTGCCAGGTAGGCGCGTGAGCCGTTGACCAGCACGTCATCCCCGGCAGCCAGCCACGTATCAATCTGTGCAGGAATGCCATACGCCAGGCCATTGGCGCGCCAGCTCATGGCAAACGCGCCGTCGGCTTCCAGGCGGTCGAACTGCTCCGGGCTTACAGCCTGCGCATCCTCGCCCACCGCTTCGGCAGAGCGGGTAATCACCCGCTGCACGATATGGCAGCCCTGCGCCTCCAGCGCCGGCCGTGCGGCTTGCAACAGGCTGTCCTTGCCAGAGCCGGAAGGTCCGATCAGATAAATCAGCGTGCCCATCTATCCCCCACGTCGAAACCACACCAGCGCGTGCGCGGCAATATTGCCTGAACGTCACCAAATGGTGACAAACAAATCAGTGAAACCGCTCTAAAGTGCACCGCCGAGCCTGTGACACGGGCGTTAACATCAGCTTTACTAGGCAGCACCACGGTTCCAATTTTGTCGACTTTGACAAACGGCACGCATTTTTGACATTTGGTACTGGCACAAAGCCTCTAGCCAGTCCAAAATGTGACACAGATTTGGCGTCAAATAACTGATGCAGTGACTGCTAAGTCAACAGGGGGATTCTTTACTCCCCGTTGAACGGCTAGTGCTATTGATGGTCAAACCGGTGACAATCATGCAGCCAAGTGCCAGCATCGCTTCCCTGAACTAACCGGTTTAAATGTATGCGCCCTATGAAACAGGCTATTTATTCCAGCCGTACGGCTGACAAGTTCGTCGTTCGCTTACCCGATGGTATGCGTGAGCGCATCGCAGATGTCGCACGCAATCATCACCGCAGCATGAACTCCGAAATCATTGCTCGTTTGGAACAGAGCATGCTCCAGGAAGGCTCGCTGGACGAAGACTTGAGCATGCGTCTGGACAGACCGGAACTTTCCCTGCACGAGCGCGAGCTGCTGCAACGGTTTCGTCAACTGTCCCGTCGCCAGCAAAACGCTCTGGTTTCCCTGATCGCCCACGACGCCGAGATGAACGCAGAAGAGGCCTGAGTCGGCCTGACGCTTCACTAAAAGCTTCGATAAAAAAACCGCCAAGTTGGCGGTTTTTTTATGCGCGGTGGTTGGGCTTAGAGCAAAAACAGCGTCGCCAAGCCAAGGAAAATAAAGAAGCCGCCGCTGTCGGTAACTGCCGTGATCATCACACTGGAGCCCAAGGCCGGGTCGCGACCCAGGCGCGTGAGCGTCATCGGAATCAGCACCCCCATCAATGCCGCCAGCAGCAGGTTCAGGGTCATGGCGGCCGTCATCACCAAGCCCAACGACCAACTGCCATACAGCATATAAGCCACCGCACCGATCACCCCGCCCCACACCACGCCGTTAAACAGCGAAACCGCGAGCTCCTTGCGCATCAGGCGCGAGGTGTTGCCGGTGCTTACCTGGTCCAACGCCATGGCGCGCACGATCATGGTGATGGTCTGGTTGCCCGAGTTACCACCGATACCGGCCACGATAGGCATCAATGCCGCCAGCGCCACCAGTTTCTCGATAGAGCCTTCAAACAGGCCAATTACCCGCGAGGCCACAAACGCGGTGATCAGGTTGATCGCCAGCCAGGACCAGCGGTTACGCAGCGATTTCCATACCGAGGCGAAGATATCTTCCTCTTCGCGCAGACCGGCCATGTTCAGCACTTCGGTTTCGCTTTCTTCACGGATCAGGTCGACCATCTCGTCGATGGTCAGACGGCCGATCAGCTTGCCGTTCTTGTCCACGACAGGTGCGGAAATCAGGTCATAACGTTCGAACGCTTGCGCCGCATCGTAGGCATCTTCATCCGGGTGAAAGCTCACCGGATCGTCCGCCATTACCTCGGCCACCTGCTTGTCCGGGTCATTCACCAACAGGCGTTTGATCGGCAGCACGCCCTTGAGCACGCCGTCATAATCCACCACGAACAGTTTGTCGGTATGCCCCGGCAACTCTTTCAAGCGACGCAGGTAGCGCAATACCACTTCCAGGCTGACGTCTTCGCGAATGGTGACCATCTCGAAGTCCATCAGCGCACCGACCTGATCCTCCTCGTAGGACAACGCCGAACGCACGCGCTCGCGCTGCTGCGCATCGAGGGTTTCCATCAGCTCGTGCACGACGTCGCGCGGCAGTTCCGGCGCCAGGTCGGCGAGTTCGTCGGCGTCCATGTCCTTGGCGGCCGCGAGAATCTCGTGATCGTCCATGTCGGCGATCAGGGTTTCACGTACCGAGTCGGATACTTCGAGCAGGATGTCGCCGTCGCGCTCGGCTTTGACCAACTGCCAAACAGTCAGGCGGTCATCCAGCGGCAAGGCTTCGAGAATATGGGCAACGTCGGCGGAGTGCAGATCATCGAGCTTGCGTTGCAGCTCAACGAGATTCTGCCGGTGGACCAGGCTTTCCACCCGCTCCTGGTGCTGGCCTTCCTGACGGTGCGTCAGGTCTTCGACCAGCTTGTGCCGGTGCAGCAGTTCAACGACTTGTGCGAGTCGGTCCTGCAGGCTTTCCTGCGGCTTTTTTGCTTCTACTTCGGTCATAGCACACTCCACCCCCAGCGGCAGAGCGCGCCAAAGGGATCAATCAGTCAATTCTTGATTGGTAAAGCGAGGTTTTAAGCGACTACTGGGTAAGTCCATGATGGCAATCCATAAGCCTCGGCGAGGCTGACCGGCGAATGATACCACTGCTCCTGGGCTTTGCATGCGACAAAATCTAGGCAAGAACAAGCGCTTGCGCCACAAAGCTAGGTTTTTTCTGAATCCTGTGTGCGACGCGCTGGAAAGCGCTGGAGGCACGCCAAATCGAATAAAAAACAGGCGTAGGGTGGCCCTTCCACTGTCATGGAGGACAGCCTTATGCATCCAATCTCCCCATCACTTACCGCCCTACTCGCCCTGTGCATCCTCGCCGCAGACGCCACCACCGTGCACCGCTGCGAAGACCGCAACGGCCACATCACCTTCACCCACCTGGGCTGCCCGAGCGATCAGCAGTTGCAGCTGCACAACGCCTACAATCCACCACCCAGCGGTAGCCAAGCCGCTCCCGCAACCAGCAAGAAAGCCGAAAAAGCGGCCAGCAAGGCAAAGCCTGCCGAACAGCGACGCGCAGTCGCCGGCACGGCGGAGCGCCAGGACGGTTGCGGCAACCTGGTAACCGGCAGCGTCAGGCGCAAGGCAATCATCAAGAAGGAAGTACGCGCCGGTATGACCCAGGCAGATGTCGAGAGCATGCTCGGCCGGCCCGATAGCGTCAGCAGCCAGAATGGCAAGGTGCGCTACGGCTATGTAGACAAACGCAGTGGGCGCAAACGCAGCGTGACGTTCGATAACGACGGCTGTGTAAAACCCTAGGCAATAAAAAAGGGCCTGCATTTCTGCAGGCCCTTTAAATATGGTGCACTCAGGAGGATTCGAACCTCCGACCGCTCGGTTCGTAGCCGAGTACTCTATCCAGCTGAGCTATGAGTGCAAAGTACAACTTCAACAACAATGCAGAGACACTCTTGTTACATCTCTGCTTTTAAACTGCGGACCTGTTTAAGCAACAAATCACGCTATTTAAATGGTGCACTCAGGAGGATTCGAACCTCCGACCGCTCGGTTCGTAGCCGAGTACT
>JBCECW010000434.1:0-4129 GCA_039207785.1 Pseudomonas sp.
ATCCGTATCAACGGCGAGAAGATGTCCAAGTCGTTGAACAACTTCTTCACCATTCGTGATGTGTTGGAAAAGTATCAGCCGGAAGTGGTGCGCTACCTGTTGGTGTCCAGCCACTACCGCAGCTCGATCAACTATTCCGAAGACAACCTCAAGGAAGCCAAGGGCGCCCTGGAGCGTTTCTACCACGCCCTCAAGGGCCTGCCGAGCGTGCCGGCGGCCGGTGGCGAGGCGTTTGTCGAGCGCTTTAGCGCGGCGATGAACGACGACTTCGGCACCCCGGAAGCCTGCGCCGTGCTGTTTGACCTGGTGCGCGAGATCAACCGTCTGCGTGACAGCGATAGCCACGCTGCGGCCGGTTTGGCGGCGCGCTTGAAAGAGCTGGCCAGTGTGCTGGGCGTGTTGCAGATGGAACCGGATGATTTCCTGCGCGCCGGTGCCGAAGGCAAGGTGGATGCGGCGCAGGTCGATGCCTTGATCGCCGCGCGCTTGCAGGCCCGTGCCGACAAGAACTGGGCCGAGTCCGACCGTATCCGCGACCAGCTCAGCGCCATGGGCGTGGTGCTGGAAGACGGCAAGGGCGGCACCACCTGGCGCTTGGCTGACTAAGGTTTTGCGCCTGAACAAAAAGCCCGCCATTTGGCGGGCTTTTTGTTGGCTGGCGAGATTCCCCTGACACCGTCATCCCCGCCTGCGCGGGAATGACGGTGTGTTAGGGCGAGGCGTGGGGTTACCACAACGGCACGGTATAGCTGACGATCAACCGGTTTTCGTCCAGGTCGTTACCGAAGTTGGAGCGCGCAGTCGCGTTACGCCATTTCAGGCCGACGTTTTTCAGCGGCCCGTCCTGGAACACATAGGCGATATCCATATTGCGTTCCCATTCCTTGCCGTCGTTGGCACCACCGGCGCGCTCGACGTCGTCACCGTTGAGGTAACGGGTCATAAAGGTCAGGCCGGGAATACCGATGGCGGCAAAGTTGTAGTCGTAGCGCAGCTGCCAGGATTTTTCGTCTTTGGCGGCAAAGTCGCCGATCTGCACGTAGTTGACGAGGAACGGGTCGGTCACGTTGACGTAGGCAAAACCGGTGTCGCCGCTCATGCGCTGGTAGCCGGCGCCAAACGCATGGCCGCCGAGGCTGTAGGTAAACATGGCGCCGAAGGCCTTGTTGTCGACGTTGCTATGGCTACCGTCGTCGGTGGAGCGGGCGTAGCGAATATCCGACTTCAGCGCCTGCTTGTCGGCCAGTGGCAGCACATGGGTAAGGTTGACGATGTGCTGTTTGTAGAACTCATCGAGGTTGCCGTAGCTGTAGCCGGTGGTGAGCTGGTCGTTCCACTTGTAGCTGCCGCTGGCAAAGTTGAACTCATCACTGGTCAGCCCTGCGGTGGTGACGATATTGCGCCGGCCGCCGCCGTTGATGACCATTTCCTCGTAGTCGGAGGAATCGCGGTAGTTCACGCGCTTGAGCTGGCCGGCGTCGAGGGTGAGGTTGTCGATATCCAGCGAGTTGATCTGGCCGCCCTGGAAAATCTGCGGCAGCAGGCGCGAGTCGTTGGCTTGCAGCACCGGTACCTTGGGCATCAGGGCGCCGACTTTAAGCGTGGTTTTCGACGCTTTGAGCTTGGCGGTAACGCCAAGGTCGCCGTAGCTGTCCTGGGCGCGGCCGGTTTCACGGTCCACTTGCAGCACGCCGGTGCCGGAGGTGCCGCGGCCAGAGTCCAGTTTTACCCCCAGGGTGCCCAGCGCATCGACGCCAACGCCAATGGTGCCGTCGGTATAGCCCGACTCATAGCGCAGCAGAAAGCCTTGCGCCCATTCCTCCGACTTACTGCGAAACTCGCCGGTTTTGCCGGTTACCGCTGGCGGGTTGGGGTTACCGTCCTGGCGGAAGTCGCGGTTCATATAGAAATTGCGCAGCTCCAGGCTGGCTTTGCTGTCGTTGATAAAGTCCGCGTGGGCGAGCGTTGGCAGGGTCATGGAAACGCCAAGGGCAGCCAGGGTGACTGCACGGGCGAGGGGAGCTTTGCGCATTATTGTTTTCTCCTCGTGGAAAGCCGGTCGGTGGTGGTGTGACCGATCTGTTACAGCGAGGTGAATGTAAGCACGTGTTGCTGCGCGCGCCCTTAGACCTTAGTTGAAAACTACTGCGCTCGGTCTGGCGGCGTTAAAAGCAGGCGGAAAAATGCTCATTGGCTACAGCCAACTCCGCTTTTTCCGCCTGCTTTTGCCTTGCCAGCCCGTCGCTCGCTACGTTTTCACACGGTCTGCTCAAGCTGCGTTGTAGAGCCGTCACTGAACCCAATTCGGGTAAAAACCAATCTTGTCTTGCACCGCCGCATCATGGGCTGGCACAACCGTGATCTCGGGATGTTGAAGAATCAGCTTGTGCACTTCTTCCAGCACGTTATTCGTCTGTTCGCGGTCGTTGTCGACCATGTTGCGGCTAAACCAGAACTTTTCATGGGGCCCGGTAAAGCCTTCCAGGCGCCAGCTGGCATCGCCGGTAAAAAAGAAGCGCCGGCCATCGTCCAGGGTCAGGAACAGGCCCACCGAGCCGGGGGTATGGCCGCGCAACGAGACCAGCACCAGGCTGCCATCGCCGAACAGGTCGAGGCTTTCGTTAAAACCCATAAAGGGCTCGGGCTCCAGGCTATAGGGGCGCCAGAGCACCTTGTGCTTGAACTGGCTGGGCAGCACGGCGGGCGGCACGGCGATATGGCTGAACTCGATATCTTCCCAGGGCGCCCACACCGGCACTTCCGGGTAGTCCACCAGCGCCGAGGCGTGATCCCAGTGCACATGGGACAGCAGGATGCGGTCGATGCGGATGCCGTCCTTGTCCAACTGGTCGCGCGCCGGGGCCACCGGGCCGTATTGCAGCAGCGGTTTGTCCCAGGCCGGCATTTCCTCGAACTGGCTGTCCACCTGGCGGCCCAGGCCGGTATCGAACAGCAGGGTCGCGGCGTGATGCTGGATCAGCACGGCGGTGTGGTAGACCTTGACCTTCTCAGTCCAATTGCCGCCCGCGTAGGTGAAGGCGTCCAGGGTTTCGGTCTGCGAGGTTTTCACCAGGCTGAAGCGCAGGCCCTCGGCGTGGGCGGCGAGGCTGGCGGTGCTGAGCAGGGCGGCCAACAGCAGCAAAAACGGGCGCATAACAGTGTTCTCCAAAGCGGGCGGGGGCAGTGCAATAACCGCACGAAGTGTAAGTAGACAGATCTGTCTATTTCAAGCGAAAATTTTTCGCCCGGGATTCGCTGGCTTTCGGCGGCGAACGCGGCCCGCGCATAATGGCGGCCCACAGGAGGCCTTCCATGGCAGCAAGCAAACGTGAGCAATTGATCGAAACCGCGCTGTCGCTGTTTAACCGCGTGGGCTATCACGCCACCGGCATCGACCGCATCCTGGCCGAGTCGGGGGTGGCGAAAATGACCCTTTACAACCACTTCAAATCCAAGGACGAGCTGATTGTTGCCGCCCTGGAATCGCGTTTTGCCGAAATCCGCCAGCGCCTGGATTTTGCCCGTGAGCACCTTGAACCGCTCGCTGCGGTGCTCGCCGCCTTCGATGGGTTGCAGCAATGGCTGGAGCAGGAGGACTTTTGCGGCTGCCCGTTTATGGGCGCCGCCGCCGAGTTTTCCGACCGCACGCACCCCGTGCATCAACAAGCCGCCGCGCAGAAGCGCTACGTGACCGCGTATTTTGAGAACGCCTTGCAGCGTCTTGAGGTCGCCCAGCCGGCCGTACTGGCGCGTCAGCTGCAGTATCTGTTCGAGGGCGCGGTGGATATGGCGCATTTGATGGGCCCCGGCCAGCAAGCCCTGGAGGCCAAGGCGGCGGCGTTGGCGCTGCTGCAAGCGGCACGAGTCGAAGGCTGAATATTTCGTAGGACCATTTGTCGGTCATATGGCGAAATGCCCTCAACTATTGCCAGGCAGTGCCGTCAACCTTGCAGATGTCTTGTCGAGGATAACGACCATGGCTACTTCTTCCGCTGCCTTTCTGCCCGCCAACCTGCGTACCGGTAATGTGGGCAACGCCTCTACCTCCAGTGGCTCCATTGATCCGCAGAAAACCCTGGCCAACCGGCTCGCCGACAAACAGATCCAGATCACCGCGAAGCCCGAAACC
>JBCECW010000435.1:0-4128 GCA_039207785.1 Pseudomonas sp.
AATGCGTTACCTATGTCTCCCGACACCCGTTACCTATGTCTCCCGGCTGAACACGCAGCGCACCCTACGACACCGAGTTGAACGCAATCGTCTCGTTTATATCGAGATCGTAGGGTGCGCTCCGCGCACCGTTTCGATCTCCGGTGCTACGCGTTAGGCAGCAACCGGCACGTCAGGCTCTTGATATAGCGCGTCTCGGCAATCGCCATATGCACTGGGTGGTCCGGGCCCTGGGCGCCGCGCTCGAGCATGATGATATTGCGGTCCAGGTGGCGGGCGCTCTGCAGCAGGATGTTCTGCAGGTTGTCTTCTTCCAGGTGCATGGAGCACGAGGCGCTGACCAGGATGCCGTCCTTGCTGAGCAGGCGCATGGCCATTTCGTTCAGGCGGCGGTAGCCGGCTTCGCCGTTCTTGATGTCTTTCTTGCGTTTGATAAAGGCCGGTGGATCGCAGACCACCACATCAAAGCGCTCTTCGGAGGCTTTCAATTCTTTCAACGCGGCAAACACATCGCCTTCGATGCAGGTAACTTTTTCCGCCACGCCATTGAGGGTGGCGTTGCGCTCCACGCCGTCGAGGGCAAAGCCGGAGGCGTCGATGCAGAACACTTCGCTGGCGCCGAATGCCGCCGCTTGCACACCCCAACCGCCGATATAACTGAACAGATCCAGCACGCGCTTGCCGTTGACGTAGGGCGCCAGGCGCGCGCGGTTCATGCGGTGGTCGTAGAACCAGCCGGTTTTCTGCCCTTCGATCACCGGGGCTTCGAACTTGACGCCGTTTTCTTCCAGCGCCACCCACTCCGGCACTACGCCGAATGGCGTTTCGACGTAACGCGGCAGGCCTTCGGCGTCGCGGGCGGCCGAGTCGTTCTTGAACAGCACGCCGCGTGGTTGCAGCACTTGCACTAGGGCTTCGAGCACCTCGTCCTTGTGGCGTTCCATGGTCGGCGAGGTGATCTGCACCACCAGAATGTCGAAGAAGCGATCCACCACCAGGCCTGGCAGCAGGTCGGAGTCGCCGTACACCAGGCGATAGCATGGCTGGTCGAACAGGCGCTCACGCAGTGACAGGGCCACGTTGAGGCGATGCACCAGCAGCGATTTATCCAGCACATGCTTGGTGTCGCGCGACAGCAGGCGGGCACAGATCAGGTTGTTGGGGCTGATGCCGACCACACCCAGCGGCTTGCCACCGGCGGCTTCGAGAATGGCCTGGTCGCCGGCCTGGAAGCCGGACAGCGGCGTGGCCGCCACATCGATTTCATTGCTGTACACCCACAAATGCCCAGCACGCAGGCGGCGATCGGCATTGGCTTTTAAGCGCAGGCTGGGCAGGGTCATGGGGTGCTCTCCGAAAAAAGAGCGGGAGTATAGCCCAGGTGGACTGGGCGCAGCTTCAGGTGTGCGCTATGCGCTTTTGCGACATTCGCTAGAGCCGCTGGTGCGCGGAGCACACCCTACGGGGTTGGTGTGCTGACGAATAGCTCGCAGGATTCGCCAATCTCGTAGGGTGTGCTCCGCGCACCACGCTCTTATGCCGCCAGAGTCTCGATCAGCGTTTTGTTAAACGCCGGAATGTCATCCGGCTTGCGGCTGCTGATCAGAAAACCATCGGTGACCACTTCCTGGTCCACCCACTTGCCGCCGGCATTGCTGATGTCGTCCTTGAGCGAGCTCCAGCTGGTGACGGTACGGCCCTTCACCAAGCCGGTGGACACCAGCAGCCAGGCGCCATGGCAGATCACCGCAATCGGCGTTTCCTTTTGTGCGGCCTGCACCACCAGGCTCTGCGCCTCGGGAATGCTGCGAATGGTGTCGGAGTTCATCACGCCGCCGGGCAATACCAGGGCGGCGTAGTCATCGATATTGGCGGCGGCAAAGGTCTTGCTCACAGTAAAGCTGTCGCCCGGCTTGTCGTGGTGCCAGCCTTTGACCTGGCCGGTGCTGGCCGAGAGGATATCCACCGCAGCGCCGAGTTTTTCCAGGGCGTCTTTGGGGCCGGTCAGCTCCACCTGCTCGAAGCCATCGGTTACCAGCAGGGCGATACGCTTGCCTTTCAGGGACGTGCTCATAGGGGCTCCTGTCGTCGATAGAGGTCTTAGGTTCCGAGGGCCCGTTGCGTTGGAAAGTTCAGGTCTTTATGCGCGCTGACAAACGGCTTCGCTCGCATACCCGCGCCGTTATTGAGGTCATTCCGTCTGTCGGCATTTTCCTGCGTTACTGAGGGTTACGGCAGTTAACCAGGCGGTTAGACTGTGGCACTCGTCACGTAACGTTTTCCGTGTAGTCATGGCCCAAGAACTCTCCGCCGAACAAATCCAGAAAGTCCTGCAAGGCATCAGCGTGCCGCCGCAGCCTCAGATCATGGTCGACCTGCAGATGGAGCAGGTGATGCCCCATCCTGATCTGAAGTCCATCGCCAAGCTGATCAGCCAGGACCCCGGTTTGTCCGGCGCCCTGCTTAAAATCGTCAATTCGCCGTTCTTCGGCCTGTCCAACCGCATTGCCTCGATTCAGCAGGCGGTCAATTTGTTGGGCTGCAACACCGTGATCAACCTGATCAACGCGCAGTCGATCAAGGGCGAAATGAGCGATGAGGCCATCGTCACCCTCAACCGTTTCTGGGATACCGCGCAAGACGTGGCCATGACCTGCCTGACCCTGGCCAAGCGTATTGGCTACCAGGCTGCCGACGAGGCCTACACACTGGGCCTGTTCCACAACTGCGGCATTCCGCTGATGATCAAGCGCTTTCCGAACTATATGACCGTGCTCGAGGAGGCCTATGCCAGTGCCACCGCCGAGCGCCGGATCGTCGACACGGAAAACCGCGTGCTCAATACCAACCATGCCGTGGTCGGTTATTTCACCGCCAAGTCGTGGAACCTGCCGTTGCACCTGTGCGACGCCATCGCCAACCACCACAACGCGCTGTCGATTTTTACCGATGACTCGGTGCGTGATGCACAGCTGAAAACCCTGTTGGCGATTCTGAAGATGTCCGAGCACATCTGTGAAAGCCACCGGGTGCTGGGCAACCAGGTCGATGACTTCGAGTGGCAGAGCATCGAACAGCTGGTGCTGGAGTATGTCGGGTTGTCGGAGTACGACTTCGAAACCCTCAAGGAAAGCATCCGCGACCTGAGCATGCACTGAGTTATCCCGGCCGCGCGTTCAGTGTGCGGCCGTCCTTCTGCTAACGTGCTGCCCCTCTCTTTCTCTGCCCTGCTTGAGAACAGTCATGCCTGAATTGCCAGAAGTCGAAACCACGCGCCGCGGCATTGCGCCGTACCTCGAAGGCCAGCGGGTCAGCCGGGTGATTGTGCGCGAGCGTCGCTTGCGCTGGCCGATCCCGGAAGACCTCGATGTGCGCCTCTCGGGGCAGCGCATCGAAACGGTGACCCGCCGCGCCAAGTACCTGCTGCTGACCGCCGAAGCCGGCACCTTGATCAGCCACCTGGGCATGTCGGGCAATCTGCGTCTGGTGCCCATCGACACGCCGGTGGCCAAGCACGAGCACGTGGATATCGAGCTGGAGTCGGGCCTGGCGCTGCGCTACACCGACCCACGGCGCTTCGGCGCCATGCTCTGGAGTACCGAGCCGCTGGCGCATGAGTTGCTGGTCAAGCTGGGGCCCGAACCGTTGACTGAGCTGTTCGATGGTGAGCGCCTGTTCCAGCTGTCGCGCGGCAAGAGCATGGCGGTGAAGCCCTTCATCATGGACAACGCGGTGGTGGTGGGCGTGGGCAATATCTATGCGAGCGAAGCGTTGTTCGCCGCCGGTATCGACCCGCGCCGCGAGGCCGGTTCGATTTCGCGGGCGCGGTATCTGGAGTTGTCGCTGCAGATCAAGCGCATCCTCGCCCATGCCATTGAACGTGGCGGCACCACACTGCGCGACTTTGTCGGCGGTGACGGCCAGCCCGGTTATTTCCAGCAGGAGTTGTTTGTGTACGGGCGCGGTGGCGAGTTCTGCAAAACCTGCGGCAGCACCTTGCGCGAAGTAAAACTGGGACAGCGGGCGAGCGTGTACTGCCCTAAATGTCAGCGTTGATACAACGGCGCAAAACCGCCATGAAATCACCGGCTTCTCAGGCCGGGTGAAAACTACTGCGCTCGGTTAGGC
>JBCECW010000436.1:0-4119 GCA_039207785.1 Pseudomonas sp.
CCCTGGAACACTTCACCGCCACCATGGCCCAGCAACTGCTGCAGCGCGAAGACCTGACCACCCAGATCGACGACCCGAAGATGTACCAGCTGTGGATGTGGCACGCCATTGAAGAGAACGAGCACAAGGCCGTGTGCTACGACGCCTACCAGGCCGTGGGCGGTGGCTACTTCACCCGCGTGGCCATGATGGCCATCTCGACGGTGATCTTCTTCGGCGTGATCGGCTGGTTCCAGGTGCACCTGCTGCGCAAAGACCGCCAGCTGTTCAACCTACGCAGCTGGGGCCGCGGCCTGCGCACCCTGTTCAGCCTGCGCGACGGCTTCCTGACCAAGCTGGTATTGCCGTACCTGGACTACTACCGCCCAGGCTTCCACCCGTTCGACCACGACACCAAAGTGCTGGAGCAGCGCTGGAAGGATCGGCTTGGGTTTAGCGGTTAAACACTGCTCTCCCACTCAACAAAAATCGGCCCCCTCTGCCCGCTTGCGGGAGAGGGCTGGGGAGAGGGTTTTAAACAGCAAGATCAAGACCCTCTCCCTAACCCTCTCCCGCTTTGCGGGCAGAGGGAACTGATCGGTGGAGGATTGGATATCACCCTCCGCCGTTACAAACGCAACACCCCCACCGCCTGCAACACCGTCGCCCCGGCAAACATCATCAGAATCTGCTGCTGCGCCTGGGCGCAGATGGCTGGGCGTTGCTCAACCTGTTCGATGTAATCCAGCGACTGCTGAAACAGCTGCCGGCTGATCATCGACGACACCTGGCGCACCGCCGCCGGCTCCAGGCTGGGTAACAGTTGCAAGGTGCCGAGGTCTTCGGCCATATCGCCGGCAAAGTCTTCCATCATTTGCTCCAGCGCCTCGCGCAGCACTTTCGAGCTGCCGTGCAGTTCCCGCACCCCAACGATAAAGGCCTGGGGATTCTGCGCGGCGTATTCGAAAAACAGCTCCACGGTTTCACTACACACCCGCTGGCCGCGCCCCAGGTCTACCCCGAAGGCCAGGGTGGGCGGGCTGTCCTGCCCGGCACGGGCAGCGGCTTCAAAGCGCAGGTCGCGCAGCGGTTGGCGAATGCGCGCGGCCATCTCGGCAATCATCGCCAGGCCCAGATCGTCCACGGTCTTGAAGTGACGATAGAAGGTATTGGGGTTCAGCCCCGCCTCCCGCGCCAGCTCGCGCAGGCCCAAGCCACTCAGGCTGCGGCTGACGGCGGCAAGGCGCAAGGCGGCATCCAGCAACAGGCGTTTGCCTTGGGCGGTAACGGTTTTCGGCTCGACAGTGACAGTCATGGTGGGCTCGCCGTACGGAAGATTGGGTGGCGTTAGCGGTATACGGGTGTATACATGGCAGCAAGGTATACGACTGTATACGCGACAGCGATAACAATCACAACAGGAGCTTGTTTATGGGCGCACAACCTGCCGTTTCACCTGCAGATGCCACCCCCACCGACGTTAAGGCCGGTGCGGTGCGGCATACCAAAATCGCCATTATCGGCTCCGGTTTTTCCGGCCTGGGCATGGCCATCCGCCTGAAACAGCAAGGCGACAACGATTTTTTGCTGTTTGAAAAGGAAGCCGGCGTTGGCGGCACCTGGCGCGTCAACAACTACCCGGGTTGCGGCTGCGACGTGCAATCGCACCTGTATTCCTTTTCCTTCGAGCCCAACCCGGAATGGACGCGGATGTTCGCCCGCCAGCCGGAAATCCAGAGCTACCTGGAAGGCTGCTACGAAAAATACCGCCTGCAGCACAACACCCTGCTGCAAACCGAAATCGCCGGCATGCGCTGGGATGACCAGGCCGAGCTGTGGCGCCTGCACGACCGCGCCGGCAACCAGTACACCGCACAATTCGTGGTGTCGGGCATGGGCGCCCTCTCCACCCCGTCCATTCCCCAGCTCAATGGCCTGCAGCAGTTCACGGGCAAGGTCTTCCACTCCCAGCAGTGGGACCACGACTACGACCTCAACGGCAAGCGCGTGGCGGTGATCGGCACCGGCGCCTCGGCCATCCAGTTTGTGCCGCGTATCCAGAAACAGGTCGGCCAGCTCGACCTCTATCAGCGCACCGCACCGTGGGTCATGCCCAAGCCGGACCGCGCCATCAGCGATAAAGAACGCGCGCGTTTCCAGCGCTTCCCGCTGGCGCAAAAGCTCTGGCGCGGCCTGATCTACGGCGTGCTGGAAAGCCGCGTGATCGGCTTCGCCCTGGTGCCGCGCATCATGAAACTGGCGCAATGGGTGGGCAAAGCCTTTATCAACAAGCAGATCAAGGACCCGGTGCTGCGCGCCAAGGTCACGCCCAACTACACCATGGGCTGCAAGCGGGTGCTGATTTCCAACGACTACTTCCCGGCCCTGACCCAACCCAATGTCGACGTGATCACCGACGGTATCCAGGAAATTCGCGAGAACAGCATCGTGACCGCTGATGGCAAGGAACGGCCCATCGACGCGATTATCTTCGGCACCGGCTTTACCCCCAGCGACCCCATGCCGCGCGGGGTGATTTTCGGCCGTGAGGGCGTCGACCTGCTCGACACCTGGCCCGAAGGCCCACAGGCCTATAAAGGCACCCTGACTGCCGGTTTCCCCAACCTGTTCTTCCTGATGGGGCCAAACACCGGCCTGGGCCATAACTCCATGGTCTATATGATCGAATCGCAGATTCAGTACGTGCTCGGCGCCCTGGCCACCCTGCAAAAAGGCAACCTGCAAAGCCTGGAAGTGAAGCGCGATGTGCAAGACCGCTTTAACGCCAAGATCCAGGGCCAGCTGGGCAACACCGTGTGGAACGCCGGTGGCTGCATGAGCTGGTACTTGCACCCCGTGAGCGGTCGCAACTGTACGGTATGGCCTGGCTTTACCTGGCGTTTCCGCCTGCTGACCCGCAACTTCGACCCGGCGGCCTATCATTTCAATCGTGCGCAACCGGCACATCCGGCGCAGGGTTATCTCCCTACCGTCGCGCAAACTGCGGAGGTAACAGCATGAAGTCCTTCGAAAACAAAGTAGCCGCCATTACTGGCGCCGGTTCCGGCATCGGCCGCGCCCTGGCCTACGCCCTCGCCCGCCAGGGTTGCCACCTGGCCCTGGCCGACGTCAACAGCGAAGCCCTGGCCGAAACCGCCGCTACCGCGCGCAAGCTCGGCGTTACCGTTACCGAAAGCCAAGTGAACATCGCCGAGCGCGAAGCGGTGCACGCCTGGGCCAACCAGGTGGTGCTCGACCATGGCCGCGTCAACCTGGTGTTCAACAACGCCGGCGTGGCCCAGGGCGGCACCGTGGAAGGCAACGACTATGCCGACTACGAATGGATCATGAATATCAACTTCTGGGGTGTGGTGTACGGCAGCAAAGCCTTTTTGCCGCACCTCAAGGCCTCTGGCGAAGGCCATATCATCAATATTTCCAGCGTCTTCGGCCTGTTTGCCCAGCCGGGCATGAGCGCCTACAACGCCACGAAGTTCGCCGTGCGCGGCTTTACCGAATCGCTGCGCCAGGAGCTGGATATGGCCGGCGGCGCGGTATCGGCCAGCTGCGTGCACCCTGGCGGCATCAAGACCAATATCGCCAAGACCGCGCGGATGAACGACAGCTTGGCCAAGGTTACCGGCCAGGCCGCCGACCAGGCCCGCCAACAGTTCAACGACCAGTTACTGCGCACCACGCCAGACAAAGCGGCGCAGGTGATTTTGCGCGGCGTGCTGGGTAATAACCGGCGGATTCTGATTGGTGCCGATGCGTGGATGCTTGATGGCATGCAGCGGTTGTTGCCGTCGCTGTATCAGCGTTTGGTGGTGGGCTCGATGCGGCTGGCGGCGAAGTTTGCGCCGAAGCCAAAGCGTGGAGTTGGTGAGTCTAAGGTGACCGAGTAAAGCCTGGCCCTCTCCCCTAGCCCCTCTCCCGCAAGCGGGAGAGGGGAACCAAACCGCGCTCGCCCTGGAAAAACGCAATCAAGCCCCCTCTCCCGTTTACGGGAGAGGGCTGGGGAGAGGGCAAGGCTTCACGCCATATCCGACCTCGGCAACCACACCCGAATCAACGAAAACAACCGTTCCAGATCCAACGGCTTGGCCAGGTAATCGCTGGCCCCGGCCTTCAGGCATTGCT
>JBCECW010000437.1:0-724 GCA_039207785.1 Pseudomonas sp.
CGAAACCCATCGTTACGCGAATCGATGGGTTTCGCTGCGCTCTACCCATCCTACGGCGCCTTGCCTCACCTAGCTCGCTCTCGAGGTGTGGGAGGCGTAGATCGCTAAGGCAAAAGCGCAGCGATACCTTTGATTTTTATAAAAATCCGCCGGAATGCCGGCGATTGAGCTTCAAATGCGCGCTTCAACGGTCTAGGCTGCAAAGCGTTCGCGCATTGGCTGTCCGCTTTATGCGCTACGCCTGCACAGGGAGTGAACCGCGATGGATTTTTGCTACGCGACGTCAACAGGCCTAATAACAAGAATCTGCCGATGACCGATCTTTCCAGCTCGCAAGGCTTGGCTTTCCCCACTATTCCCGCTGCCGAAGGGCGTTTTTTCCGTCCACCTTTGCCGGCTGGCTATATCACGCGCCCGCGTTTGTATGAGCGCCTGGCCGATGGTCTTTCCGGCCGCCTGTTGCTGCTCACCGCGCCCGCAGGCTTTGGCAAAAGCTCCCTGGCCATCGAGTTCTGCGAACACTTGCCCGATCACTGGCAAAGCCTGTGGCTGGGCCTGAGCCAGATGGACAGCGACCCCGGCCGCTTCCTCGAGCGCCTGGTCATGGGCTTGCAGCGTTGTTTCCCCGGCCTGGGCGAAGAAGCCCTGGGCTTGCTCAAATTACGTCAGCGCCACCAACCCTTTGCCTTTGAAGAATGGCTCGATGGTTTGCTCGACGACCTGA
>JBCECW010000437.1:734-4119 GCA_039207785.1 Pseudomonas sp.
GCTACAAGCCGCGCGTGCGCAATCCCGCCGGCTCGCGGTCGCGCATGCGGGTGATCCCGTTCTTCCTGTCCGACCTCGTCAACCTGCTGTTCGGCAACGTGGTCAACGCCGCCGAGGAGCGGCTGGCCCTGGTGCTGGACGACTACCACCTGGCCCAGGGCCCGGTGCTGGATCGTTGCCTGCAGTTTTTCCTTAACCATTTACCGGCCGGTTTGTTGCTGCTGGTGACCAGCCGGCAGCGGCCGAACTGGCACCTGGCGCGCTTGCGCCTGTCGCGGCAGTTGCTGGAGCTGCAGGAGCAGGACCTGCGCCTGACCGACGTCGAGTCCAGCCAGTTGCTGCAAAGCCAGGGCGTCAGCCTGCAGGGCGAGGCGCTGGATAACCTGCTGCAACGCAGCGAAGGCTGGGTGGCCGGGCTGCGCCTGTGGATGCTGGCGGCCAGCGAAGGCGGCGAAAGCCAGAATTGGGGGCATTCGGTGGACGGCGCCGATGGCCTGATCCGCGACTACCTGCTGGAAGAAGTGATCGAAAGCCAGAGCGCCGAGGTGCAGGAGTTTCTCTATGAAACGGCCTTTCTCGAGCGCTTCTGCGTAGAGCTGTGCGACGCCGTGCGCGACAGCCATGACAGCGCCACCATCCTGCAGCATTTGCAGGCGCACCAGGTGTTTCTGGTGCCGCTGGATGAGCACGGGCGCTGGTTCCGTTACCACCATCTGTTTTCCGATCTGCTGCGTGCGCGCTTGCCGGTGTCGCTGAGCCAGCCAGCGGCCAAGCTGCATTTGCGTGCGTGCCGTTGGTTCAGTGGCCAGGGCTTGCTGGATGAGGCCATCGAGCAGGCATTGCGTGCCGGCCAGCCCGATGTGGCGGCCAGCCTGGTACAGAACCTGTCGGAAGAACAACTGCTCGGCGAGCAGAACGTGGCCATGTTGCTGCGCTGGAAAATGGACTTGCCGGAAAGCCTGCTCAGCAGTTCGCCACGCTTGATCGTGTTGTATGCCTGGGCGCTGGCCCTGGCCTGCCAACTGGATGCTGCCGAGGAATTGGCCAGCCAGTTGGCGCATTTTTTACCCGCGCCCAATGCCCGCGCACATCGCTCGATGATTGGCCAATGGCTGGCCTTGAGCGGGGTGATTGCCCGTGGCCGGGGTGACAGTGCGCTGGCGGAAACCTATTGCAGCGAAGCCTTGTCGGCTTTGCCGCAGGAGCGCTGCGGGCAACGTTTGATGTGCCTGTCGACGCTGGCCAACCTGGCCATTGTGCGCAATGACCTGTGGCGCGCCCGCGGCCTTAATCGCGACGCGCTGGAGCTGGCGCAGCGTTACGGCAACCCGCTGTTTGAAGCGCTGGCCTACTACGACCGCGCGCGGGTGTTACAGGCCCGCGGCGAGGTGCTGCGTGCCCAGGAAGAAGTGCGCCATGGTCTGGAATGTTTGCGCGGCCTGTCACCACAACGGCTGTATGCCGTGCGGGCGCGGCTGACCCTGTACGAAGGTTATCTGCTGACCCTGCGCCTGCAACCCGAAGCCGCCCGCGCACGCTTGCTGGCCGGGCTTACCGAGGCGCGCGCCTGCCGCGATACCAGTGTGCTGATCGGCCATTGTGTGCTGGCAACTATCGAAGGGCGCGCCGGGCGGTTGAATGAAGCCTTTGCCCAACTGGCCGAAGCGGAGCGGCTGATGCATATCTGGGACGTGCCGGCGATCTACTACCTGGCCATGATCACCCTGGTGAAATGCGAGCTGTGGCTGATGCGCCGGCAAACCGAACTGGCCGCCGACTGGCTCTATCGCTTGGCCAGCACCTATAACGGCGACCAGGCCGCCGCCGCACCGGAATACAACCCGCAACTGCCGCTGCATATCGAAATGCAGCAGGCCGTGCTGGAGCGTCTGCAAGGCAAGTTGCCTGAGGCCGAGCGGCGTCTGCGCTCGCTGACCGCGCGGGCGCAGAGTGCCGGTGGCCAGTTGATGGGCGGCTTTGCCCAGGTGCAACTGACCTTGCTGCTATTGGACCAGGGCCGCGACCGCGAGGCCCAGCACCACCTGTTCAGCAGCCTGGAAACCGCCATGGGCGGTGGCTTGCTGCCCTTTACCGAGCTGCTGCAAAAGCGTCCGCAGTGGCTGCGCGAGCAGATGCAGGCGCGGCCCAACTGCCCCCTGCGCGAGCGGCTGCTTAGCCTGTTGCCGGAGCTGGACGAGCCGCCAGCGGAGGTTGAAGGGATTGATAGCAGCATCCATACCGAAGCGCTGAGTAGCCGCGAGCTTGCGGTGCTCAAGCTGATTGCCCAGGGCTGTTCCAACCAGGAAATCAGCGAGCAGTTGTTTATTTCCCTGCATACGGTGAAAACCCATGCGCGGCATATCAACAGCAAGCTCGGGGTTGAGCGGCGCACCCAGGCGGTGGCGCGGGCGAAGGGGTTGGGGTTGATTCGCTGAAGATCAAATGCCCCTCTCCCCAGCCCTCTCCCGCAGGCGGGCGAGGGGGCTAACCGCGCGCGATTTCGAGCCGTTAGTCACCCCTCGCCCGCTTGCGGGAGAGGGGCCGGGGGAGAGGGCAGGGGCAACGCCGATTCCCGCCCGCTAAGGTGCGGTCAAATCCAACTTCTTCGCCGCCGGCTTTTCCGTCACCGGCATCGCCAACTGCTTCTCCACATCCGCCTGAATCACCTCCAGCACCGGCAGCAGCTCACTCATGCTGGCGCGCACTTCGCTGTAGGGGTGCTTTTGCGCCAGCTCTTCGATACGCCCAAGTACCTGTGGCCGTACCTCGCTATTGAGGTGCACAAACAATTCCGGCAACTGCTTGCTCAGCTCGGCGGCATACAGGGCCAAATCCTCGCGGCCAAACTGTTTGGTCAGGCCCAGGTAATCCAGGGCGCTGGAAGTGAGCATGGCCGCCGCTTCCTTGGTGTCTTGCAGGCCTTGCAGGCGCACTGGGTTGCTTTGCTCGGGCGCGGACAGGGTCATCCAGAATTCGGTAGTCAGGGTAAACAGCACCGCTTGCTGGCGCAGCGAGTAGGTCATCAGGCCCAGGGCTTCGGCGCCGTAGGGTTGCTGCGCGGCGTGGAAGTCGAAGTACAGGCGCATCAGCTCCTTGAGCTGGAACAACAGTTCGCGCGCCTGGTTTTGCCGCAACTCCAGCGGCGCATAGATATTCAGCTGCGGGCGAAAGTTTTCTTCGCTGACCATGCGCTGGTAGATCGGCCCGGTAAATTCGCCGCTGCGCCGGGGCAGGGCGTTGGCCTGGGTGCTGTCGACCTTTTGCAGCGCCTCGACCAACTGGTGGTACTCGCGGCTGCCCCAGGGCTTCTGGATATCAGGAATCTTCTGCCCCAGGTAAAACAGGTCGGCGGCCGCCACGGGGCCTGCAACAACCAACAAAAGGA
>JBCECW010000438.1:0-4108 GCA_039207785.1 Pseudomonas sp.
GCTTTATTGTCGAACTTGACCTGTGGGTAGCCGAGCGGGCCTGCCGCGACCTGATGACCCTACGCAAAGCCGGCTTCCCGGAACTGCGCGTGGCCTTCAACTGCTCGGCGCTAAACCTGTCCAACCGCGCCTTGCCGGCGGCCATCGAACAGATTCTGCTGCGCACCGGCATGGATTCGGCCGGCCTGGTGATGGAAGTTACCGAAAACGCGCTGATGAACAACCTCAACACAGCGGTGGAGATCCTCGAGGAAATCCGTCGCCTGGGGGTCAAGGTCTCCATCGACGACTTCGGCAGCGGCTATTCGTCACTGGCCTACCTGCGCAAGCTGCCGGTCAACAGCCTGAAAGTCGATCGCTCGTTTATTCGCGATATTCCCGCCGAGCCCAATGACATGGCCATTACCTCGGCCATTATTGCCATGGCCCACAAGCTGCAATTGATGGTGGTGGCCGAGGGGGTGGAGTCAGAGGAACAACTGGCATTCCTGCGTGCCAACGATTGCGACCTGATCCAGGGCTACCTGTTTAGCCGCCCCTTGGCGCTGGACGCCCTGCTGGCCTGGCTGGCACCGGCGGTAGAAGCCTCGCCTCAGCTCAGCGCCTGACGGGCCAGGCGCGTCAGGATGCGGTCCAGGGCGTTGGCAAACGCCTGCTTTTCCCGCTCGCCGTAAGGCCCCTGGCCGCCACCCACCTGGCCTTGCTCGCGCAGGTCGGTAAACAGGTTTCGCACCGCCAGGCGCTCGCCCATATTGCCGGCATCGAATTCACGGCCGCGTGGGTCGAGTGCCGCCACGCCTTTTTTCACCAGGCGGTCGGCCAGTGGCACATCGCTGCAAATCACCAGCTCGCCCGGCACCGCGTGCTCCACCAGGTAGTCGTCGGCCGCATCCGGGCCGCTGGGCACGACAATCAGCCGCACACAGGCAAACGGCGGCTTGCTCTGGCCTTGCCCGGCCACCAGCAACACCTCGAACTGACGCTTCAAGGCGAACTTCACCACCTGGTCCTTGGCAGCCTTGGGGCAGGCATCGGCATCAATCCACACGCGCATGGGCGAGCTCCTTGGCAGGCAAATAAAAACGGCGTGATCGGGGTCGATCACGCCGCTGCAAACACAACCAGCCGCTGTCGCTGAATCAGCTGACCGCGCGCCGGACGCTGGCCAGCAACCCGGCGGCACCGATAAACAGCGCGCCGAATGTACGGTTCATTACCTTCTGCTGGCGCGGGGTGCGCAGCAGGCGCAGAACCTTGGACGCCAGGCCGGTGTAGCCAGCCATCACGATCAGGTCCACGGTGATCATGGTCACGCCCATGGTCAGGTACTGGATCAGTTGCGGTGCCTTGGGGTCGATAAACTGCGGCAGCACCGCCAGCATAAAGACCACTGCCTTGGGGTTGCTGACGTTGACCAGAAAGCCGCGCATAACCAGGCTCAAGGGGCGGCCAATCGGACGTACCGCTGCGTCTTCCGCCAGGTCGCTAGGCAGCGCGCGCCATTGCTTGATGCCCAGGAAGACCAGGTAGCCCACGCCAAACCACTTGATCAGGCTAAAGGCCAGCTCGGAGGCCGACAGGATCGCGCCAACCCCGGCCGCGACAATGGCGATCTGCACCGCCAGGCCCAATTGCAAGCCCAGGGCGTTCCAGTAACCACGCCAGAAACCGTATTGCAGGCCGGCGGACATCGAGGCGATAGCGCCAGCACCAGGGGAAAGACTGATCAACCAACAGGCAACGAAAAACGCCAGCCAAGTTTCGAGCAGCATGGCCGTGAACCTCAGAAAGGGGAGAGGCGCTTACGTTAACGCGCGGTGTGGCGACTGACTAGCACAGTCGCCACACAGTTGATCAGAACAGACGGAAGCTTAAGCGTCTGGACCGCTCTTACGCAGCTGTACAGGCTCGATATCTTTCTGCGTCGCGCGGGCCCGCACGGTACGCATCTTGATATTGATGGCTTCCACAGCCAGGGAGAACGCCATGGCGAAGTAGACGTAGCCTTTAGGCACATGCACTTCGAAGGCTTCGGCGATCAGCACGGTACCGACCACGATCAGGAACGACAGGGCGAGCATCTTCAACGACGGGTGCTTGTCGATATAGGCACTAATGGTGCTGGCCGCCAGCATCATCACCCCCACCGAAATCACGATGGCCGCAATCATCACCGGCACATGCTGCACCAGGCCGACGGCGGTGATCACCGAGTCCAGGGAGAAGATGATGTCGATAATGGCGATCTGCGTGATGATCCCCATAAAGCCGTAGACCTTGCCGCCGGCCTTGGCTTCCTCTTCGGCACCTTCCAGCCCGTGGTAGATCTCGGCGGTACTTTTGAACAGCAGGAACAGGCCGCCGAAAAACAGGATCAGGTCACGCCCGGAAATACCCTGCTCGAAGACGGTGAACAGGTCCGCGGTCAGGCGCATTACCCAGGTGATGGACAGCAACAGCAGGATTCGCGTGCCCATGGCCAAGGCCAGGCCGAAAAAACGTGCTTTGGGTTGCTGCTCGACGGGCAGGCGGCTGACCAGAATCGAGATAAAGATGATGTTGTCGATGCCAAGGACGATTTCCAGAGCGGTCAGGGTCGCGAACGCGATCCAGATCTCCGGACTCATTAGCCATTCCATAGTGTTGCCTCAAAGGGGGTAAGTAGAACCCGCGAAGGTTCTTTGCCTTAGTCGACTTGGGCCAGTTGTTGCTCGAGGCTTTCCAGATGTTCCAGCGCCAGCATCCACGCCTCTTCCAGCTCACCTTCGCGGGCCGTCATTTTCGCTTGTTCGGCCAACACATCACGTAATTCGTCTTTACGCGATGTTTCATAGATGGCCGGATCAGCGAGCCGCTCTTGCACCCTGGCCAGTTTTTCATGCAACTGGCCCAACTCTTTTTCCAGTTTTTCCGCTTCGCGCTTGTGCGGCGCCAACTGCTGGCGCAGGGCCGCGGCAGCCTGGCGCTGGGCGCGCTTGTCGGTTTTGTCGGCAGCCGGCGCACTGTTGCTGACCGGAGCCTGGCGCGCGCGGTAGTCGACTAACCATCGAGCATAGTCGTCCAGATCGCCATCGAACTCCTCGACACGCCCTTCGGCCACCAGGAGGAACTCATCGGTGGTGCTTTTAAGCAGATGGCGGTCGTGGGAAACCACCACCACGGCGCCGCCGAACTCTTGCAAGGCCATGGTCAGCGCCAGGCGCATTTCTAGGTCGAGGTGGTTGGTCGGTTCGTCGAGCAGCAACAGGTTAGGTTTTTCCCAGGCGATCAGGGCCAGGGCCAGGCGGGCTTTTTCGCCGCCGGAAAAATTCAGCACCGGCTCGTCGCAACGCGGGCCGCGGAAGTCAAAGCCGCCGAGAAAATCGCGCAGGGTTTGCTCGCGCTCGGTTGGCGCCAGGCGTTGGAAATGCAGCAAGGGGCTGGCTTGGTTATCCAGCGAATCCAGTTGGTGCTGGGCGAAGTAGCCGACCACCAGGTTTTCACCACGGGCCAGGCGTCCGCCAATGGGCTGGATCTCGCCCACCAGGGTTTTGATCAGGGTGGATTTACCCGCGCCGTTAGGGCCGAGCAGACCGATACGCGCACCGGGCACCAGGCCCAGCTTGACCTTCTCCAGCACCACCTTCTCGCCATAGCCCAGGCGGCCATCGGACAGGTTCAGCAAGGGGCTGGAAATCTTGTCGGCTTCGCGGAAGGTAAAGTCGAACGGTGAATCGACATGGGCAGCGGAAAGCTCCTCCATGCGCTCCAGCGCCTTGATCCGGCTCTGCGCCTGGCGGGCCTTGGTGGCCTGCGCCTTGAAGCGGGCGATGTACTTTTCCATGTGCGCACGTTGCGCCTGCTGCTTCTCGTAGGCCTGTTGCTGTTGGGCCAGGCGTTCGGCACGGGCGCGCTCGAAGGCGGTGTAGCCGCCGCGGTAAAGCACCAGCTTGCGCTGGTCGACGTGGGCCACATGGTCGACCACCGCATCGAGGAAGTCGCGGTCGTGGGAAATCAGCAGCATGGTGCCGGGGTAACTTTTCAGCCATTCCTCCAGCCACAGGATCGCATCGAGGTCCAGGTGGTTGGTGGGTTCGTCGAGCAGCAGCAGATCGGAGGGGCACATCAG
>JBCECW010000439.1:0-905 GCA_039207785.1 Pseudomonas sp.
ATCCTGAGCAAGGACCAGCTGAAAGTACTGAACAAGGCGCAGGCCAAGGCAGACAAACTGGCGAAAAAGAATCCTGAAGATAAGCCGCGCGTGTACGTGCTGGATTTCGATGGCGATATCAAAGCCTCGGCCACCGACGCGCTGCGTCACGAAGTCACCGCGTTGCTGAGCCTGGCCACGCCAAAAGATGAAGTGGTGCTGCGCCTGGAGAGTGGCGGCGGCATGGTCCACAGTTATGGTTTAGCGTCATCGCAATTGGCGCGTATTCGCCAGGCCGGTGTGCCGCTGACGGTATGCGTCGACAAGGTGGCGGCCAGCGGCGGTTACATGATGGCGTGCATCGGGCAGAAGATTGTTTCGGCGCCGTTCGCCATTTTGGGTTCCATCGGTGTGGTGGCGCAGTTGCCTAACGTGCACCGCTTACTGAAGAAACACGAAATCGATTTTGAAGTGCTCACCGCCGGTGAATACAAACGCACGCTGACGGTATTTGGCGAGAACACCGACAAGGGCCGGGAGAAGTTCCAGCAAGACCTGGAAATCACCCACGAGCTGTTCAAGGATTTTGTTGCCAGCTATCGCCCGCAGTTGCAGATGGAAGAGATCGCCACCGGCGAGGTCTGGCTTGGCCAGGCGGCCCTGGGCAAAAAGCTGGTGGATGAGTTGATGACCAGCGACGAATACATCGCCACCAAGGCGAAAACCGCGGAGGTGTACCAGCTGCACTATGCGCACAAGAAAAGCTTGCCGGAGCGGGTGGGCCTGGCGGCCAGCCTGTCTGTCGACCGCCTGCTGCTGACCTGGCTCAGCCGCCTGCAGCAACAGCGTTTCTGGTAAGCCGAACCTGCCACAGGAGAGTGAGATGAGTAAGTTCAACGCACTACAGGTCAGTGAAGTCGCTGGCG
>JBCECW010000439.1:924-4089 GCA_039207785.1 Pseudomonas sp.
ATCGAGCGTGACACCGCGGACCTTCCAGCTGGCGAGTTGCTGATCCGTGTGCAGTATTCCTCGCTCAACTTCAAAGACGCCCTGTCGGCCAGCGGCAACCGCGGCGTAACCCGCAATTACCCGCACACCCCCGGCATCGATGCGGCCGGTGTGGTGGAGCAGTCCAGTGTTGGCGAATTTGCCGTGGGTGACGAGGTGATCGTCACCGGCTACGACCTGGGCATGAATACCGCAGGCGGTTTTGGCCAGTACATTCGCATTCCAGCGGCCTGGGCGATCAAGCGCCCGCAGGGTCTGTCGCTGCGTGAGTCGATGGTGCTGGGCACGGCGGGCCTGACCGCCGCGCTGTGTGTCGACAAACTCGAACAAGCCGGCCTGCGCCCGGACAGCGGTACGGTGCTGGTCACCGGCGCCACCGGCGGGGTGGGCAGCATTGCCGTGGTGCTGCTCAAACGCCTGGGCTATAGCGTGGCGGCGTCCACCGGCAAGGCCGAGCAGGCCGATTTCCTCAAGGGCCTTGGCGCAAGCCAGATCGTTAGCCGTGAAGACCTGCAGGCCGGCACCGAGAAAGCCATGCTCAAGGAGCAGTGGGCCGGCGCGGTGGACACCGTCGGCGGCGACATTCTGTTTAACGTGGTCAAAGCCCTGCAATACGGCGCCAGCGTGGCCTGCTGCGGGCTGACGGCGGGCGTTGGCTTCAAGGGCAGCGTGATGCCTTTTATCCTGCGCGGCGTGAATCTGCTGGGGGTGGACTCGGTGGAGCTGCCGCTGGTGGTCAAGGCGTCGATGTGGGACAAGCTGTCGCTGCAATGGAAGCTGGATCTTGAACCGTTGGTGGAAGAGGTGAGCCTGCAGCAGTTGCCTGAGGCGCTGAAGCGCATTCTGGCTGGGAAGATGGTTGGCAGAGTGTTGCTAAACCTCGGCTAACCCCCCGCACCCCATCCCGTAGGAGCGAGCTTGCTCGCGAAGCTCTTTAAGATCTGAAGCTTCGCGAGCAAGCTCGCTCCTACGGGGCGGTGGGTTGGCGTCAGGCCTTACTCACATACATCGTAATCTCCGCCCGAAACACCGCCTTCTCCCCCACATACGCCATCACCGGCACCTTCACATCTCCCATGGCATTCCAATCCACCGCGCTGCCATCGGCCACGGTGCGTACGTCACCGTCCGCTTTAGCCAGATATTCCACGGTCATGCCTTTGGGAATCCAACGGCAACCCGCCGGGATCGACACATCGGTCATGGTGCCAGCCGCCAATTCGGCGGAGTTGCACAGGGCAATCGCATGCACGGTGCCGATATGGTTTAGCACCTCACGGCGCTTGGCGAAGGTGACCTCGGCATAGCCGGGGCGCAGGTCGACGAATTGCGGGGCGATGCTGGCGAAGTAGGGCGCCACCTGGCCGATCATGCCGCTGAACTGGGCGGCGCCGGCTTGTTGGAACATCTGCATCATCTGACTCATGGCAACTCCTGAACGTGATTTTTTGGTTGAACAGACTTGCGCGCCGAGTCAGTATTACCAGTATTAGAAATTAATTCTAGAAAAATATTCTAGTTTGTTTGTCCCTCCGACCAAGAGCCTCTGTTTATGGCCCGTGCCTCACGCAAAGACGACATCCTGCAAGCCGCCCTCGCGCTGTTTACCGAGATCGGCGTAGACGCCACCACCATCGAGATGATCCGTGACCGTTCCGGGGCCAGCATCGGCAGCCTGTACCACCACTTTGGCAACAAGGAACGCATCATTGGCGCGCTGTACCTGGCCGGCACCGGCGAATACGCGGCCATGCTCGAACGCGGCTTTGCCGAGGCGCAAAGCGCCAAGGATTGCGTCAAATTGCTGGTCACCAGCTATATCGACTGGGTGGTGGCCAACCCGGACTGGGCGCGGTTTGTGCTGCATAGCCGCGGGCGGGTAGAGGCCGGGGAAATGGGCGACCAGCTGCGCGAGGCCAACCGCGAGCACTTTGCCCGGATACTCGACGCGCTGGCAGGGTATCGGGCGCAGGGGTTGTTCCGCGAGATGCCGGCGGATTGTTTTGCCTCGATCATCATTGGCCCGACCCATGATTTCGCCCGCAATTGGCTGGCGGGGCGCAGCCAGACCGAGTTCGGTGAGTGCCGGGAGTTGTTGGCGCAGGTGGCGTGGGAGAGTGTGCGGGCTTAGAAAAGCCGGTGCGCGGCCGAACGCGGACCGGCGACCCTACGGGATTGGCGTAAACGATTCGATCCCGTAGGGTGCGCTCCGCGCACCGCGTTTTGGCATAAAAAAGCCCCGCACATGGCGGGGCTCTTTTATTACCGGACCGGCTGGATCAAGCCCGGCGCCGGAACAACGGCAGCGGCTGGTCTGCCGACGCCTGGTAAACCTCTTTGAATTCGCTAAAGGCGTTCAGCGCATCAATCGGGTCTTTGTCTTCTTTCAACGCAAAGGCGTCGAAACCGCAGCGCAGCAGCGCCCACAGTTGGTCACGCAGTACGTCGCCAATGGCGCGAATTTCGCCTTTGAAGCCGTAGCGGGTACGCAGCATATAGGCGGTGGAGGAGTGGCGGCCGTCGGTGAAGGCAGGGAAGTTCAGGGCGATCACCTGGAAGTTATCCAGCTGGTCGGCGATCTCTTCGATTTCTTCACCGGCTTCCAGCCATACGCCCAGGCCGCCGTCGCGGGCTTTCAGGGCGCTGCTGTGTTCCACGTACAGGCCCAGTGGCACGATCAGGTCGTCGCAGTTGGATACGCCTTCCAGGGTCGCGTCGGCCGGCAGCAGGTGCCAGCTCTCGTCAACCAGCTGACCGTTCTTAATGATTCGCTGCATATACGCGCTCCTTGAACGGGTCGATGCCAACACGGCGGAAGGTGTCGAGGAAGCTTTCTTCTTCGGTACGGGTTTCGACGTACACGTTGATGACGTTGCTGATCACGTCAGCCATGTCTTTTTCCGCGAACGATGGGCCGAGGATTTGCGCCAGGCTGGCGTCGCGGCCCGAGCTGCCACCCAGAGAGACCTGGTAGAACTCCTGGCCTTTCTTGTCCACACCCAGAATGCCGATATGGCCGACGTGGTGGTGGCCGCAGGCGTTCATGCAACCGGAGATGTTCAGGTCGATGTTGCCGATGTCGAACAGGTAGTCCAGGTCGTCGAAACGGCGCTGGATGGCTTCGGC
>JBCECW010000440.1:0-4084 GCA_039207785.1 Pseudomonas sp.
GTACCTACGCTCGGCCTCCTGGGAGGGCGGGGTAGATCAAGATCAACGGCCCCTCTCCCCAGCCCTCTCCCGCGAGCGGGAGAGGGGGCAGGTTGCACGCGGCTTTCGGCCCTTCGTCACCCCTCTCCCGCTTGCGGGAGAGGGGCCGGGGGAGAAGGGCTGTTGATCTTGATCCACTCGCCCGTTGGGCGAAGTCCGCTCTGCAGTGAACCGCGAGTCACACTCCCGCCCCTTTTACGTGCGATCCTCTGCCCCACACATCGCCACTAGCGCGATTTTGGTGCCGAGGTTCGGCCGCCGGTGGCGAAACCACCGGCCTGCCTCGGCTGGCATAAGTCTTGCGCGGCTCATCGTCCGCCAAGGCTCGCAGGAGGCACGCCGTGTCGATTCATGTCGCATTGCACCATGTCACGCACTACCGCTACGACCGCGCGGTCGATCTGGGTCCACAGATCGTGCGCCTGCGGCCTGCCGCCCATAGCCGCACCCGGGTGCTGTCCTACGCGCTGAAGGTGCTGCCGCAACAGCATTTCATCAATTGGCAACAAGACCCCCAGGGCAATTACCTGGCCCGCCTGGTGTTCCCGGAAAAGACCGATGAGCTGCGTATCGAGGTCGACCTGGTGGCCGAGATGGCGGTGTTCAATCCCTTCGATTTCTTTCTCGAGCCCTACGCGGAAAAAACGCCGTTCGCCTATACCGACGACGAAAAACGCGAGCTGACGCCGTACCTGGCCACCCTCGACGCGACGCCGAAATTCGCCGCCTATGTCGCCAGCATCGAGCGCAAACCGCTGCCGACCATTGATTTCCTGGTGGCGCTCAACCAGCGCCTGAGCCAGGACATCAGCTACCTGATCCGCATGGAGCCGGGGGTGCAAACCCCGGAGCAAACCCTGACCAAGGCCTCCGGCTCGTGTCGCGACTCGGCCTGGTTGCTGGTGCAGATCCTGCGCAACCTGGGCCTGGCGGCGCGCTTTGTCTCCGGCTACCTGATTCAACTGACCGCCGACGTCAAAGCCCTGGATGGCCCCAGCGGCACGGCGATGGATTTCACCGGCCTGCATGCGTGGTGCGAGGTGTATCTGCCCGGCGCGGGCTGGATCGGCCTGGACCCGACCTCCGGGCTGTTTGCCGGCGAAGGCCATATTCCCTTGGCATGCAGCCCCGAGCCGTCGTCGGCCGCGCCCATCAGCGGCGTGGTGGAGCCGTGCGAGGCCGAGTTCAGCCATGAGATGACGGTGGAGCGCATCTGGGAAGCGCCGCGGGTGACCAAGCCCTACACCGATGAGCAGTGGCTGGCGATCGAGCAGCTAGGGCGGCAGATTGACCACGACCTGATCGAGGGCGATGTGCGCCTGACCATGGGCGGCGAGCCGACCTTTGTCTCCATCGACGACCCCGACGGCGCCGAGTGGAATACCGATGCGCTGGGGGAGAACAAACGCAAGCTATCGGCCGAGCTCTATCAGCGCATGCGCAAGCGTTATGCGCCCAAGGGCCTGGTGCATTTTGGCCAGGGCAAGTGGTACCCCGGCGAGCAGTTGCCGCGCTGGTCGCTGAACTGCTTCTGGCGCCAGGACGGCCAGCCGATCTGGCATAACCCGGCGCTGGTGGCCGATGAAACCCAGAACTACAAGGCTGACGGCAAGCTTGCCGGGCTGTTTCTGGCCAGTGTGGCCGAGCGCTTGCAGCTAAACCCCGAGTTTGTCTTTCCAGCCTACGAAGACAATTTCTACTACCTCTGGCGTGAAGGCGCGCTGCCGAGCAATGTCAGCGCCGAAGACCCGCGCCTGGGCGATGAAATGGAGCGCAAGCGCCTGCGCAAGGTGTTTGCCCAGGGCCTGGACAAGGTCATTGGCCAGGTGCTGCCGCTGGCTCGTACGGCGGCCAACGACGCCTGGCAAAGCGGCCGCTGGTACCTGCGCGATGAACATTGCCGCCTGGTACCCGGCGATTCGGCCATGGGCTATCGCTTGCCCCTGGCGTCGCAGCCATGGGTAAAGGCCGCGGAGTTTCCCTTTGTGCATGCGCCGGACCCGAACCAGCGGTTTGCCGACCTGCCGCCCAGCGACACCTTGCGCCTGCGGCCCGCCGAGCGCGGGGAAGCGCCGGGCACGCGCGCCGAGCGCGAACCTAAGCGCGATGAATCAGCCGCCTGGCTGACCCGCACGGCGTTGTGCGCCGAGGCGCGGGAAGGGCGCCTGTATCTGTTTATGCCGCCTTTGGCCGAGCTGGAGGATTATCTGGCGCTGGTCAGCGTGATCGAGGCCTGCGCCGAGGAGCTGCATTGCCCGGTCTTGCTCGAAGGCTATGAGCCGCCGAGCGACCCGCGTCGTGGCAAGAGCCGTATCACCCCGGAACACGGTGTGATCGAGGTCAATGTGCAGCCTTCGTCCAGCTGGGCGCAGTTGGTGGAACGCACCGAGTTTCTCTACGAAGAGGCGCGGCAAACCCGCCTGAGCACCGAGAAATTTATGATCGATGGCCGCCATACCGGTACCGGTGGCGGTAACCACTTTGTGCTGGGCGGCGCCACGCCAGCGGACTCGCCGTTTCTGCGCCGCCCCGACCTGCTGCGTAGCCTGATCAGCTATTGGCACAATCACCCGTCGCTGTCGTACCTGTTTTCCGGCCTGTTTATCGGCCCGACCTCGCAGGCGCCGCGTATCGACGAAGCACGCAATGACTCGTTGTACGAACTGGAAATCGCCTTTGCGCAAATGCCGGCGCCCGGCGAGCCATGCCCGCCGTGGCTGGTCGACCGCTTGCTGCGCAACCTGCTGATCGACGTCACCGGCAATACCCACCGCGCCGAGTTCTGCATCGACAAGCTGTATTCCCCCGACAGCGCCAGCGGCCGCCTGGGCCTGCTGGAATTGCGCGGCTTTGAAATGCCGCCGCATGCGCGTATGAGCCTGACCCAGCAGTTGCTGCTGCGGGCCCTGGTGGCGCGCTTCTGGCGGGAACCCTATGCACCGCCGAAGCTGGCGCGCTGGGGCACCGAGCTGCATGACCGCTTCTTGCTGCCGCACTTTATCCAGCAGGATTTCGCCGATGTGATCGTCGAGCTGAATAACGCCGGCTACCCGCTGCGCGCCGAATGGTTTGCCCCGCACCTGGAGTTTCGCTTTCCGAAAATCGGTGACTACGCCGTGGCCGGTATCGAGCTGGAGCTGCGCCAGGCGCTGGAGCCGTGGCATGTGCTGGGCGAGGAGGGCGGGGGCGGCGGGACGGTGCGCTATGTCGACTCGTCGCTGGAGCGGGTGCAGGTCAAGCTCAGTGGTGTGCCGCCGCAACGTTATGTGCTGACCTGCAATGGTGTGCCGGTGCCGTTGCAGCCGACCGGGCGGGTCGGTGAGTTTGTCGCCGGCGTGCGCTTTCGCGCCTGGCAGCCGTACAACAGCTTGCAGCCCGGTATTGGCGTGCATGCGCCGCTGATCTTCGATGTGCTGGATACCTGGATGCAGCGTTCGCTCGGCGGTTGCCAGTATCATGTCGCCCACCCTGGCGGGCGCAATTACGAGACCTTGCCGGTGAATGCCAACGAAGCGGAAAGCCGGCGCCTGGCGCGCTTTTTCCGCCTGGGGCATAACCCGGGGCCATTGGCGGTGCCCGCGGTGCCGGTCAATGATGAGCTGCCCATGACCCTGGACCTGCGTTTACACAGGCGTTGAGCGCAGGGATCACGCCGCCCAGCGTAGGCGGCGTGTCACGGCTGATTGCCGTGGTCTGCGCTACGCTAGTTTTGGCGGTTTTTTCCGAGATTGTTCCTGTCGTCTGCCGAGCGTTACATGCCTGACCTGTTAGACCTGTACCGGCGCACGCCGGGGACCTACCACGAAATGCTCGACGGCGAGGGAAACCTGCGCGCCCATTGGCGGCGCCTGTTTAACCAGCTGCAGCGCAGCAGCGTGTTGCAACTGGCCCAGCGGCAGGCATTGCTGACCCGGCAGATCCAGGAAAATGGCGTGACCTATAACGTCTACGCCGACCCCAAGGGCGCCGACCGCCCCTGGGAACTGGACCTGTTGCCCAATCTGCTGGCCGCCAATGAGTGGCAGCAGATCGCCGCCGGCATGGC
>JBCECW010000441.1:0-4076 GCA_039207785.1 Pseudomonas sp.
CCGCTGTACACCAGCTGCGGCGAACAGTTGAGCGCCAGGTAGGTATGGCCAGGCAGGTCGGCCAGGGCGCGGATTGCCAATTGGATGGCTCGCAGTTCCAGGTCGACGCCCAGCCCGGCTTCGGCGGCTTCCAGAAACCACTGGTCGGGGCTGCGCTGCGGCTGGGTATTGAAGCGCGCCAGGCATTCCCAGCCGCATAGCTGCAGGGTCTGCGACGCCAGGATGGGTTGATAGACGATGGTGGGCTGGTCGCTGGCCAGCACCTCGGAAATACGCCGGTGTTTTTGCACCCGGTCGCGCACGCGCTTGAGTTCGCTGTCGAGTTGGTCGGCAATCAGGTCGGCGAATACCCGCATCACCTGGATATCGCGTTCGCTCAAGGTGCTGTCGGCGACATAGCCAAAGCAGCAGAGGGTGCCGTACAGGCGGCCATCGCTTAGCCAGATGGGCACGCTCAGGTGGGCGCCAATGGGCAGTGCCGTGGTTTCCGGCAGTTGCATGGCCAGTGGGCATAGCGAGGTGTCGGCAATCAGTTCCGGCAGCAGGCCATCGACCACGCGCTGGCAGTAGCCTGCTTCGGGCGGCAGGGTGTCGCCTGGGTTGATGGGCGCGGTGCCCTCGGCATCGACATGGGTGAACACGCGGTCCTCGACCCGGAACTGGGCGACAAACGCGACATCCATGCCCAAGTGCGTGCGCAGGGCTTTGAGCACGCGGTCGATATAACTTGAATCAGAGACCCCTTGTGGTTTCAGGGCGATAAGGTCAGCCAGTTGCGCGGCAGTCATTCCATGAGCCTCCCAATACACATCACCTGAAACTTAAGCCCGAGATTCAGCAACTGGCCAATTCAGCCAGCAGGTTTTGCAGGGTTTGCGACCGGATGCAGGCGGTTTTCATCTGGCGCGGGCCTGGTTGCCTGTGGATCACCGTCGGCGCAGAAAGTTGGAGGTTTTCGTTGCAGGTGGCCGAATCGGCGCCAGGGGTGGTCAGGCCAGAGGAGCAAACAACCCCTGCAACCACTGGCTGAATACCTGCACGCTGGGTTGGTTGCGCAATCGGTCGGCAACCACCAGGTGGAAGGTTTCCGTCAGCAGCACATGATGGTCGAAAGGCTGTACCAGTAGCCCGGCGGCCAGGTAATCGGCGCAGGTAAGCGGATCGCCGATGGCAATGCCCTGGCCGTCGATGGCCATGCTCAGGCAGGTGAGGGAGTCGTGGGCGGTGGTGGCGCGGGCACTTTCATAAGCCAGGGCGTTGGCGCTGGCCAGCCAGCGGCGCCAGGTGCTGCGGTCGCCTTCGTGAATCAGGGTGTGCAGCGGCAGGTCGGCCGGCGTGCGCAGCGGCACCGTGCCTGCGAGTAGCGCCGGGCTGCACACCGGAAACTCTTCCATGCGTAGCAGCGGCTGGGCATGGAAGCCGGGCCACGGCGGGCTGCCAAACACCAGCTGCACATCGGCACCGTTACCCAGGGCGCTGCCGGTGAGGGGGAACATCGAGGCGCCGAGTTTCAGCTCCAGCTCGATATCCGGGTACTGCGCGCGAAACTGCGGCAGCCGCTTGACCAGCCAGGTATGGGCAAACGCGCCGTCGACAAACAGGCTCAAGGTGCTGGCGCTGGGCAACAGTTCGGCCGTGGCGCGCTGGATCTGCTGCATAGGTTTGTGGATCTGCGCCAGGTATTGCTGGCCGCTGTCGGTCAGGGCCAGGCCGCGGTTGGTGCGGTGGAACAGCTGCACATTGAGCTGGGCTTCCAGTTGCTTGAGCTGGCGGCTGACGGCGGACTGGGTCAGGCAAAGCTCGGTGGCGGTGCGGCTGACGTTCAGGTAGGTGGCCGCCAACACAAAGGTGCGCAAGGCATCGAGGGAAGGAAAGCGGGTCATGGCGCGGCTCGACAGCAGTTCTGGTATGCGCGTAAGTCATACCAGCCATGCCGTTTTTTTGCTATCCCCAGGTATTCGGTTTTTGCCACTCTGGGCCATGGCAACGGCCCGCCAGCGGGCCAGAGGGGAGGATTTTTCGGTGCTACAGCTGTTCAAGGAAACGCGTGGGGCGGTGTATCACGGCCTGGCGCTGGTTTATGTGCTGGCCGGCTATGGCCTGGGTATCGCCGGGTTGTTCAGCCCGCACCTGGCAATCAATCTGCTGGCCATGCTGTGGCTGGCGCACGCCATGACCATCGCCGGTTATCTGCTGCATGAGTGCGCACACAACACGGTATTCAAAACCAACGAGCACAACGCCCGCCTGGGCAAGCTGCTGACCTGGGTGACCGGCAGCTGCTACGGCACCTACGAAGACATCCGCTTCAAGCACTTCCGCCACCATGTGGATAACGCCGACATCATCTGGTTCGAGTACGACAAATGGTTTGCCCGCCACCCGCTGGTGCTGAAAACCATCCAGGTGCTGGAGTGGTTTTATATCCCCGCCCATGACGTGCTGATGCACGGCGTCATGGTGTTTGGCGCCTTTATCATTCCCCAGCGCCGCGACCAGCGCCTGCGTAACCTGACGTTTATCCTGCTGCGGGGCAGTTTGTTTGCGGCGCTGCTGTGGTTTTTCCCGTTCGTGGCCTTGCTCTATGCCGTGGCCTACCTGCTGATGATGACCGTGCTGCGCTTTATGGACGCGCCGCAGCATGACTACGGCGGCACGCCAACGCTGTTCGAAAAGGTTGCCGCCCCGCACAAAGGCGACCGCAGCTACGAGCACGCCCATACCTTCAGCAACCCGCTGTCGGTGCGTCACCCGTGGGTGAATGTGCTGGTGCTGAATTTTGGTTTTCACAACGCCCACCATGCCAAGCCGACCACGCCCTGGTACCGCCTGCCCGCCTTGCACCGCGAGCTGTATGGTGAGCAGCACGACATGCTGATTCCGTTCTGGGCGCAGCTGAAAAGCTTCCACCGCTTTCGCGTATCGCGGGTGTCGATGATGGAAGGCCCGTCGGCGGAGTCGGCCAACTACCTCACCCTGCTGCAAAGCGGCCATATCAGTGGTGGCAACGCTGCTTCGTTCTTGACCTCGTTCTGACTGGATTACGGCCGTATGCAAAAACTGGAAGTGTTTCAATCGCTCTGGGGCATGGAGCTCAAGCACCCGACGTTGCCCGAGCGTAGCCATGCGGAGAATTTCGCCATGGCCGCCGAGGCCGGTTTTGCCGGTATCTGCCTGGACCCCAATACCGATGAATTGCCCTATTACCGCGAGACCGTGCCGCTGTTTGAAACCTACGGGCTGAAGAGCATGGTCAACCTGTTCCCGCGGCGTATGGACGAGATGCAGCCGCTGCTGGAATTTGCCCGCGAGGTGCGTGCGGTCAAGGTCAACACCATTGCCCAGGTGATGCCGGTCAGCGTGGCCGGGGCTATCCCGCTGATCAACCGCTGGCTGGAGCAGGCCCGGCAGATGGGCTTTGAGCTGCTGCTGGAAACCCACCGCAACGGCATTCTCAACGACCTGTATTTCACCCTCGAAGTGCTCGATGCCATTCCTGAATTGCAGCTCACGGCGGACCTTTCGCACTTTGTCGTCGACCGCGAGTTTCCGCTGCCTATCAGCGCCCGCGACCAGGCCTTTATCCAGCGGATTCACGAGCGCACCGACTGCCTGCAAGGGCGCATCGCCACGGCCGAACAGGTGCAGATCCAGATCGGCTTTGCCCAGCATCAGCCCTGGGTGCAGCAATTCAAAACCTGGTGGAAAGAGGGCATGGCCAACTGGCGCGCGCGCAATGCGCCGGATGCCACCTGCGTGTTTCTCTGCGAGCTGGGGCCACCGCCTTATGCGATTACCGGCGCCGACGGCCTGGAGCTGTCCGACCGCTGGCAAGAGGCGCTGACCATCAAGCGCTGGGCCGAAGAACTCTGGCAGGAGCTGGATGCTGAACAAGGACTGTAAAACCCAATTCGAGCCGGCATAGACCGGCCTTTGCGTTGCTGATTTTGTACTGCCCGCTGTGCTTCACATAACAATCACATACGAACCGGGGTAGTGAGCATGAGACTGATCGCACTAGGGTTGCTGTTGGGGATGGCGTTGCCGCTGCACGCCGAAGAGAAGGTGGTGAATAT
>JBCECW010000442.1:0-4051 GCA_039207785.1 Pseudomonas sp.
GTTCGAAGATGTGCGCGCGCAGTTGAATATGAAGTCCGGTGACCCGATCAAGCCGGAGCTTTTCGAGTAGGGCCATTGAACCTGAACTCAGCGTCGCCAATTTCTCTCTGAGGCAAAAGGCTGGTTACGAGTGCGAGAAATTGGCTGACATCCAACTGGGCCCTGCAAGCCCGCATGAATTGGCGCAGGTGCGTCGCTTTAATAAAAGGCTCGCCTGGCTGCCCCGTTTCCGTATTCGTAGTCGCCTTGCCCCTATGGCGATTCAAGTGCTCCTGAGCGCCAGCCAACTGGGCGGCGCACTCAAGCTCGCCCGGCATGGGTTGCAGGCTGAAACCCGTATCGTCGGCACCGGGCATGTACCCGTTCGGATCATTCGCCCGCAAGGCGCGCCCAAGGGCGTCGTGCTCGATTTTCATGGCGGCGGCTGGGTGATTGGCAACGCTCAGATGAATGACGGCCTCAATATGGCCATGGTCCAGGCCTGCGAGGTGGCGGTGGTTTCGGTCGACTATCGGCTGGCCGTATCGACGCCAATCGAAGGGCTATTGGCCGATTGCCTGGATGCGGCGCGCTGGCTGCTGGGTGGCGACTGCGATGAGTTCAGCGGCCTGCCGGTTATCGTGCTGGGCGAATCCGCCGGTGGCCATCTGGCCGTGGCGACGCTGCTTGCGCTGTGTGCCTGGCCCGAGCTGTTGGCGCGGGTAGATAGTGCGGTGTTGTACTACGGCGTCTATGACCTGACGGGCACCCCCAGCGTGCGCACGGCGGGGCCGCAAACGCTGTTGCTCGATGGGCCCGGCATGGTGGATGCAATGCGCTTGCTGACGCCGGGGCTTACCGACGAGCAACGCCGGCAACCGCCGTTATCGCCGTTGTATGGCGACTTCGGCGGCATGCCAGCGGCGTTGATGTACGCCGGCGAACTCGACCCGCTGCGCGACGATACGCTGGAGCTTGCCCGCCGTTGGCAAGCTGCGGCAGACGTGGAAATGCACGTTTTGCCGCAAGCCCCCCACGGCTTTATCCACTTTCCAACGGCAATGGCGGATAGGGTGCTGCGCTATACCCACCGCTGGATTGCGCAGCGGCTGGCAAGCCATAGCGCTTAGGCCTGCCCCTCACGCGCCAGGCAAGTAGCCACATCAAACAACAGCCCCGGCCCGGTCGGTTGCCAGCCCAGGCGCTCGCGAGTTTTATTGCTCGCCGCGCTCATATCCTTACCGACAAACCCCGCCAGCCAACCGAAATGCGCCGCTGCAGCCTCGCCGGACAACGCCACGGTCGGCACGCCCAAACCATGGCCGACGGTTTGCGCAATCTCGCGAAAGGCAATCGCCGACTCCGCCGTGCCGTGGTAGCGGGCACCGGCCTGGCCTTTTTCCAGGGCCAGGCGATAGAGCAGGGCGGTATCGGCGACATGGGCCGCCGACCAGTGATTCAGACCCTCGTCGACATAGGCCGACACCCCGGTACGGCGCGCCAGGTCGATTACGTAGCTGACAAACCCTTGCTTGACCGGGTTATGGATCTGCGACAGGCGTATGGCGATAACGTTGACCCCGCGCTGGCTCTGCGCATGGCCGGCCACCTCGGAGGCTACCCGTGGGCTGGGGTGGTTGAGGTCGGCGTAATCCTCGTCTGCCGCTTGCCCCTCCACTGCGGCGCCAATGGCAGTGCCCGAGGTAATCCGCAAGGGGCGCGTCGAGCCGTGCAATACATCGCCCAGGGCGGCGATCACTCGGGCGTCTTTCGCGCAGTTGGCGACGAAGGTGGCGAAGTTATGATCGAAGGCGGTGTGGATCACCGCATCGCAGCCCTCGGCACCGCGCTGCACGCTGGCCAGGTCTTCGATATCGCCGCGATGGGCTTCGGCGCCAATCGCCAGCAGCGCGCGGGTGCCAGCATCCGAGCGGGTCAGCCCCGGCACCTGATGGCCAGCGGCGAGCAATTCCTGGGCGACCTGGGCACCGATAAAGCCTGTGGAACCGGTAAGAAATACACGCATGGGTCAATTCTCTCTTTGCAGGAGCGGCCAGCGTGCGCGTAGTGTTTAACCGGTAAAAGCCGTGAACTTATCAGGGTATAAGCACTAACAGGATGACGTATGAACGAGCAGGCCGAACAACTGCTGGGCACTTATCTGAAGGACTGTCGCGCCCGCCTGGACCCCGCCACCTTCGGCTATTCCAACGCCCGCCGGCGTACGCCGGGGCTGCGCCGTGAAGAGGTCGCGCAGCGCGCCAATATCAGCGCCACCTGGTACACCTGGTTGGAGCAGGGGCGCGGCGGGGCGCCCTCGGCCGAGGTGCTCAACCGCATCGCCCAGGGCCTGCTGATGACCGAGCCCGAGCGCGTGCACCTGTTTATGCTGGCCTTTGGTCATCCGCCGGAAGTGGTCTACCGCGCCCCAGACGGCGTGACGCCACGCTTGCAGCGGGTGCTGGATACCTTTGAATACAGCCCCGCCATTATCAAGACCGCCACCTGGGACGTACTGGCCTGGAACCGCGCCGCCGCCGCGGTATTTACCGATTACAGCCAGTTGCCGCCGCAGCAACGCAATATCCTGCGGCAGATGTTTTTAAATCCCGGTGCGCGAGCCCGGCAAGACGACTGGACCAGCATGGCGCGCTTTATCGTCGGTGCCTTTCGCGCCGATGCGATTCGCGCCGGCGCGACCGCGCAGGTCAGCCAGTTGGTGGACGAGCTCTGCAGCCAGAGCAGCGAGTTTGCCGCGCTATGGCGCGACAACGATGTGCGTGTGCACGGCGAAGGCACCAAGCGCCTGCACCATGGCAGTTATGGGGTGATTGAACTGGAGTATTCGGGGTTTGCCGTAGACGGGCGGCCAGACCTGGGGATGATCGTCTATAACCCGGCAACGCCTGCCGACGCGCAGAAAGTGCGCGCGCTGATGCAGGCGTAGGGTAAAAGCCCCGCAAGATGCGGGGCGGACTGCTTAATTAATTGCGTCGGTCAGTGCCTTGGCGGGCACATACTTCACCACTTTCTTCGCGGCGATTTCGATGGCTTTACCAGTCTGCGGGTTGCGGCCGGTGCGAGCCGGGCGCTCGGTCACTTTCAGTTTGCCGATGCCGGGCAGGGTGATTTCGTCGTTGTTTTCCAGGGCATCGCTGACGATCTCGCTCAGCTGTTCCAGCACCGCACGCACGGTCGCCTTGGTGGCGTCGGTGGCTTCGGCGATATCGCTGATCAGTTGGTCTTTGCTCATGGCCATGCTGGCGGTTTCCTTCAAACGAAAATAAAGAGGGTAGTGCGCGAAAGCCGGCACGCTAGCACAAAAGTGTGCAGCGATCAGATGCCCCGTTGTCACTGATGGCGAATGGCCCGATAAAACGGCAACAACCGTCTACGCTGCATCTAGTTGTCCTGCCGTTTTGGAGAGTCATCATGCTGCGTGCGTTTACCGACCTGGGGTTCCGCTGGAAAATCGCCTTGCCCATCCTGGTGCTGGCGGTGTTGTTGGTGCTGATGGGTGTGCTCGGGGTGCGAGGCATCACCCAGGTGGCCGACTCCAGCAGCAAGCTCACCAACCGCTACCTGCCGGGCATCAGCCTGTTGCTGAACGCCGACCGCGACCTGTACCAGGCCTTTGTGGCCGAGCGCAGCATGCTGGACGAAGGCGCCGGTTCGCATATGGACGCGTTGAAAAGCTCCCACGCCGAAAACCTGCAGCAAGCCTATGACCGCGTGCATAAATACGCCGCCATGGGCCCCAGCGATGAAGCCAAGGCCCTGGTGGCACAGTTCGACCAGGGCTTTGCCGTATGGAAAGCCACCACCCTCAAGGTGGTGCAGCTGTCCACCAGCGACCCCGACGCCGCCAGCCTCTTGAGTTTCGGCGACAGCGAAAAGCAGTTTGAAAGCATGCGTGACGCCATCGACAAACTCGGCGAGCTGGAAGACAACGCCGCCAACGACGAAGGCAAGTCGGCGATTGCCCAGGGCGATGAACTGACCTGGCAACAAGGCGGCATCGTCGGGGTAGGACTGCTGGTGTGCCTGATTCTGGTGGTCGGCTTCCCGATCC
>JBCECW010000443.1:0-1237 GCA_039207785.1 Pseudomonas sp.
TGAGGTACACAGCCAGGGTACCCACCAGGGTTTTACCTTCACCGGTACGCATCTCGGCAATCTTGCCTTCGTGCAGGGTGGCGCCACCGATAAGCTGCACGTCGAAGTGACGCATGCCCATCACGCGCTTACCCGCTTCGCGGGCTACGGCGAAGGCTTCAGGGAGCAGTTGGTCGAGGGTTTCGCCTTTGGCCAGACGGGCCTTGAACTCTTCGGTCTTGGCGCGCAGTTGATCGTCGGACAGAGCCAGCATCTGCTCTTCAAACGAATTGGCGGCTTGCACCACCTTCTGCATGCGCTTTACTTCGCGCTCGTTCTTGCTTCCAAAGAGTTTCTTTAACAAAGGCGCAAACATATCGGCAGGATCTTCCACACATATGGATGGAGGGCGGCCCCGTGAGTCGCCCGCGCAGCCTTCATGGCTGCTTGCGAAGCGGGCATTCTACCCGGAATCGTTATCGAGGAAAGTAGCGTTATTGCAAGGTGCCAGCAGTTGATGGATCTACTACGGCCGACTCAGTAACGCACTACAAAATTGACTGGTAAGTCTGCTTCTTATCGAGGCAAAACCTGGCCTGTTACAACTCGCAATTATTTCCAGAAAAACTATATGGGGACGTTTTTCCCTCAATCAAGGGCGCTCGTGCCAGGCCCTGAAACTGCTGAGCAAATGCTTCTGCTACCATGCCCTCCTTTGCCCTGAAGACCGCCCGCCATGGCATTCCGCCCGCTCCCCGCCAAAGGTCACGCCGCGCTACTGCGCGATGCCAAGCCATTGCAAGCGCTGATCAACCAGGCCAGCCGCCTGGATCATCTGCAGCGCCTCGTGGAAAGCCAATTGCAGCCGGTGGCACGCGAGCACTGCCACGTTGCCTCCTGGCGTGAGGGCTGCCTGCTTCTGATTGTCACGGACGGCCACTGGGCCACGCGCCTGCGTTATCAACAGCGGCGGCTGGAGCGGCAACTGCAGATGCTCGAACCCTTCCATAACCTGCAGCGCATTCTGTTCAAGGTGCAGCCACGGGTGGGCGTAGCCAAGATGCGCGGCCACAGCATGCAGCTTTCCAGCGAAACGGCCGACGGTATTCAGGAAGTGGCCGAGGGGATTAGCGATCCGGGTTTACGGGCGGCGCTGGAACGGTTGGCGCGGCACGGGAAAGGTTGAACCTGCCCAGCACATTTTCTTTAGCCTTTGACTTTCAGCCCCCACGCAAATCCAGATTGAGCGAGCTAGAGC
>JBCECW010000443.1:1247-4049 GCA_039207785.1 Pseudomonas sp.
AGCTAGAGCAGTGCAAGGCGAAAACGTTTTTTGAAGCGCAGTTGGCTGTAGCCAATGAGCATTCAAAAAGTGTTTTCAACGCAGCACTGCCGACGCGCAGCCGATCGCTTAGTAACGCCCATAAAAAAAGCCACCCGTAGGTGGCTTTAAGAAACAGCTAAGGAGGGTATTGCTCAACCAGCCGCAACTGGTCGCATGTACGAAATCGGCGCGCTCTTCACGTCGTCGAATGTCACCACTTCCCAAGCGTCACGTTGCTCAATCAAGGTGCGCAACAGACGGTTGTTCAGCGCATGCCCCGACTTGAAGCCGCGGAACTCGCCAATCAGGCTGTTACCCAGCAGGTAGAGGTCACCGATGGCGTCAAGAATCTTGTGTTTGACGAACTCGTCTTCGTAGCGAAGGCCGTCTTCGTTAAGCACGCGGAATTCATCCACGACAATGGCGTTTTCTACGCTGCCGCCGAGTGCCAGGTTCTGCGAACGCAGGAACTCGATGTCACTCATAAAACCGAAGGTGCGTGCACGGCTCACTTCTTTTACGAAGGAGGTGCTGGAGAAGTCCACGCTCGCGCTCTGGGTGCGATTGCGGAAAACCGGGTGATCGAAATCGATCTCGAAACTCACCTTGAAACCATCGAAAGGCACGAAGGTAGCGCGCTTGTCGCCTTCTACCACGGTCACTTCGCGGGTAATGCGGATGAATTTCTTCGCCGCTTCCTGCTCCTGCAAGCCTGCGGATTGAATCAGGAATACAAAGGGGCCAGCGCTACCATCCATGATCGGCACTTCGGACGCGGAGAGCTCGACGTAGGCGTTATCGATGCCCAGGCCAGCCATGGCCGAAAGCAGGTGCTCCACGGTGTCCACTTTCACATCACCATTGACCAAGGTGGTCGACATGGTGGTTTCACCGACATTCTCGGCCCGAGCGCGAATTTCCACGACGGGGTCCAAGTCGGTACGACGAAACACGATACCGGTATCTACCGGTGCCGGCTTGAGGGTCAGGTATACCTTTTCCCCGGAATGCAGGCCGACGCCAGTAGCGCGGATGATGTTCTTCAGGGTGCGTTGTCTGATCATGGATTGGCCGCTATAACACTAGTTGCGAATTGTTTTCAACAATGGCCGGGGATAATACCAGACCCGGCCTTTGCTGAACACCAATCACCCCAATACTCCTGATACATTTCATCAATCAGCCTGGCGACGCAGGAACGCTGGAATATCCAGGTAATCCAGATCGTCCTGGGCGTTCAGCTTGGCTGCAGCAGCCGCGCCAGCGTGAGCCTGGTTGCGCATTACGGTCGGGCGATCCAGATCACGGTAGTTCACTTGCGGCTGTTCGTTGCGAGTGGCTTGCACCGATGGCATTGCCGCCGATTGCATGGCAGCCGATTGAACGGTGTTGTCGATAACCTTGACCGGCTTCTCGATTTTCGCGCCCAGGCCGGTGGCCACGACGGTCACGTGCAGCTCGTCGCGCATGTCCGGGTCGATTACGGTGCCGACCTTGACGGTCGCTTGCTCGGACGCAAACTGCTCGATGATGTTACCCACGTCGGAGTACTCACCCAGGGACAGGTCAGGACCGGCAGTGATGTTCACCAGAATGCCGCGCGCACCTTGCAGGTTCACGTCTTCCAGCAGCGGGTTGCGGATGGCCGCTTCGGTCGCTTCACGTGCACGGTTCGGACCGCTGGCGCAGCCAGTGCCCATCATCGCCATGCCCATTTCGCTCATCACGGTTTTCACGTCGGCGAAGTCGACGTTGATCATGCCCGGACGCTTGATGATGTCGGAGATACCGCGCACGGCACCGGCCAGTACATCGTCAGCCTTGGCGAATGCCGACAGCAGGCTGGCGTCTTTGCCGAGGATGGTCAGCAGTTTTTCGTTCGGGATGGTGATCAGCGAGTCAACGCTCATCGACAGCGCGCGGATGCCTTCTTCGGCGATCAGCATGCGCTTGCGACCTTCGAACGGGAACGGACGGGTCACCACCGCAACGGTGAGGATGCCCATTTCCTTGGCCACTTCAGCAATGATCGGCGCTGCACCGGTACCGGTACCGCCGCCCATGCCAGTGGTGATAAAGACCATGTCGGTGCCTTGCAGCACTTCGGCGATACGCTCGCGGTCTTCCATGGCTGCCTGACGGCCGACTTCCGGGTTGGCGCCAGCGCCCAGGCCCTTGGTCACCGCAGTACCCAGTTGCAGTACGGTACGCGCGCCGACATTTTTCAATGCCTGGGCGTCGGTGTTGGCGCAGATGAACTCAACGCCTTCGATGTTGTTCTTGGCCATATGGTTAACGGCGTTACCGCCGCCGCCGCCCACGCCAATCACCTTGATTACTGCGCTTTGCGGGATATTGTCTACGAGCTCGAACATGGTCCCCTCTCCTTTGCTTTTCTAGTTGTAACGCCTACAGCACACGCGGTTTAACATCAGAAATTGCCCTGGACCCAGCGTTTCAGCCGCTCCAGTACAGGTGTCTTTGGTTCGTCGTTGTAGCTGCTGCTGCCCGACAGCGAGATGCCGTCGCTCTGCTTTTGCAGCCCGTACATGAGCAAGCCCACGCCGGTCGAATAAATCGGGTTGTGCACCACATCCGCCAGGCCCTTGATGCCTTGCGGCATGCCCAGGCGCACCGGCATATGGAAAATCTCTTCGGCCAGTTCCACCGCGCCTTCCATCTTGGAAGTGCCGCCAGTGAGCACGATGCCGGCTGGAATCAGGTCTTCGTAGCCGCTGCGGCGCAGCTCGGCCTGTACCAGGGTGAACAGTTCGTCGTAGC
>JBCECW010000444.1:0-3744 GCA_039207785.1 Pseudomonas sp.
TTTGTCGACCGCGACCCGCAGAAGCTCGACTATCTGTCGCGCCTGATCGCCCGTGGCTCGGCGCAGAAGCACTTTATCCCCGGCGCCTGATCACGTAGGTGCCCGACCGATGGCGCGCGCCGGTTCACACCGTCGCCGCCCGCGCCTCGCCTGAGGCCCGTTGCGCTGCTAGTCTTGCTCGTCCAACTCCCCATTAGAACGATGCCGTGATGCTAGGGCGCTTTATCCTTCTCTGTGGCCTGTCGCTGGCCGCTGCCAACCCGGCAGCGGCGTTGACCATCTACAAATACACCGATGCCAATGGCGTGGTGACCTACACCGACAAGGCCGCCCCCGGCGCGCAGGTGTTTGTGTTTCGCGACCGCATGGTGGAACGCCTGGACACCCAGGTGAAACTGGAAACCAAAAAGCACGCCGCCGGCGAAACCCTGCTGGTGCGCAACGACCTGTATGCGCCGGTGGAGGTGGAGCTCAGCCTGACCACCGCGCAAAACGTCTCCGGCATGCCAGACAAGCCGATCCACTGGGTGGTGCCGCCACGCAGCCAGATCCGCCTGGCCACCCTGGCCCCACGCGACGCCAGCCAGCCCATGCGCTACAAACCCAAGCTGCGCACGGCCTTGGGCGATCCGCGCCTGCAACCCATCGTCTATGACTACCCGCTGCCCTGGGTGGGCGGGCCGTTCCGGCAGAGCCAGGGTGCCAACGGCAAGTACAGCCATTTCACCCCCAAGGGCCGCTATGCCATCGATATCGCCATGCCCGAAGGTACGCCCATCGTCTCGGCGCGCGCTGGCATGGTGGTCAAGGTGGAAAACAGCCAGAGCGGGCGCGGCAATAACCCGTCCGGCAACTTTGTACGGGTGCTGCACGACGACGGCACCATGGGCGTGTACCTGCACCTGATGAAGGGCTCGGTGCTGGTCAGTGAAGGTCAGCGCATCTCGCTCGGTACGCCGCTGGCGCGTTCCGGCAATACCGGCAACAGCAGCGGTCCGCACCTGCACTTTGTGATTCAACGCAATATGGGCCTGGCGCTGGAATCGATCCCCTTCGACTTTGTGCAACCGGTGGACACCCTGCCGAACTTTGCCGTCGGCGGTGAGTGAAAGGCGCCGTTGTGGCGTCAGAGCATGCTGACGTTCAGCCGTAACTCGGCTGTTTCTCCTGGGCCGATGGTTACGCTGTCCTCACGGCAACTCGCCGCCTGCACTGAGACAAAGCCCAAGGCTTCATGCCAACCGACATCGGCCAGCGGCCGCGCGCCGGGGTGCCAGACCACGGTATTGGCGCCGCCTGTGGTGTCGATCCGCAGACGTCGGCGCCACAGTTGGTCATCCAGCGTGACCCGTCCGGCGTGTCGGTATACCCGGTGGCAACCGTTGTCGAAACGCAGCTCGCTGCCGGCAGCGAAGGCTTCGCGGGCTACCAGGTCGTAACCATCGGCCTGCTCCAGGCCGTGGACGGCCACCTGCGCCATGTCGCCTACGCGCCAGTAACCGTGCAAGGCGTGGCTAAGCAGGCACGGCTCGCTGTCCTGATGCTGGGTCACCAGACGCAAACTCAGCTCGGCGCCCAGCTCGGCAAACAGCTCCACCTGCCACTCGCACAGGTCCAGCCGCCAATGCAGGCGAACGCCTTTGGCATGTGCTTCGTGGCTGATCAGCTCCCAATCGCTCAGGCGTGCCCAGCCATGGGACGGCCAGCCGCTTTCGGTGGGGTGGCGGCTGAACCACGGCCAGCATACCGGCACGCCGCCGCGAATGGCGCCATGTTTGGGCCAGCGCGCGGCGCACCAGAGCCAGGGCCGTTGGCCTTTGGGTTGGAAGTGCAGCAACTGCCCGCCCTGGCGGCTAAAGACCGCCTCACAGTTCGGGTGGCTGATAAGAAAGAGGTCGCGCTCCTGATGGCGCGTCCAACTGAAAAGGGGCTTGCCAGCGCCAGCCAGCAGCGCGCGCAAAGGGTTCTCCTCCACACGCACCTGCTCGCTGGCCGCTACAAGTTCCGGGCGCGGCACGATAGGCCTGGCAGTTCTCCGGGTCATCGTCCGCGCTCAGGCATCACTTCCACCAGTACTCGACTTGCACACCAAAGTTGGAGCCATGCAGGTCAGTGCCAAAGGCGCCGGTATCGGACAGCGCGGAACCGGCGGCCACCATGCTCGCCGAACGCTGTGCGGCTTCGTTCCAGCTGGCATAGGTGTAGTACAGGCGGAATTCAGGGCGGGTGGTAAAGCCCGGGCCCATCGGCGACCAGGTCGGTGCCACGGTGAACTTGGTCAGCTTGCGGGTGCCGCCAGGGGCTTCCACCTGGTCGCGACCCATCTCGGTGACGAACTTGAAGGTGTCGGTAATCGCGTACACCGGACGCACACCCACCGAGAGCCAGTTCTGGTCCTGGCCGTCTTCGCGCTTGTCTTTTTCGTAGACGATTTCGAACTGGCCACCGAAGTGCTTGGTGATCTGCCAGTCGAAGAACTCCACCGCACGCCAGTTTTTCGCGCTGCTATCGAGCGTGGTGTCGCCGGTGTAGCCCAGGCCAGTACCCGGGCCTTCGCCGTATTGCAGGGCGAAGGTATTAACCCCACCGAGGAATTCTTTCTGCTTGTGCTGCACCGTTACCGAGTAGCCGCTGTGTTTTTCCGCGTCGTTGTTGCTCGGTTTGTCGATATAGCTGACGCCCACCTGCACGGTGCCGTTGGGGTTGGTGTTGAAGCCGTCGACGTTGAAGTCATGACGGTTTACGTACGGCTTCTGGTCGTAGTTGTCTTTACGCGAGAACACGTAGCTGTATTTCAGGTCGCCGATCTGCACCGAGTCCAGGCCAAAACCGGTGGCGCTCTGGTTCCAGTAGTAGAAGTCGGAGATATGGATGTCGTTTCGTTTGTAGAAACGCCGACCGGCCCAGAACGAACCGCCATTGAGCGCGGGCATTTTGCTCCACTCGGCATAGATCTGGTTGGCGCGGGCAAAGCCGTAGTCGCCGGTGTATTTCGGGGTTTTGTCGTATTGGTTGTAGAGCTGGGCCATGCCCTCGACGCTCAACACCGAACCGTCATCGAGCGAGAACAGGTCTTGGCGCAGATCCAGTTCGGTGTACTGCTCGCATTCGTTACCCAGCCGGTATTTGGATTTCGCGCCTTGCAACTGGAAGCATTGTTGGCCAGAACTGTTGACCGAAGTGCCGACCCCGTTACGGGTATAACCACTGAATTCCAGGGCCTGGGCCGACCAGGGAAACACCACCAGGGCGCACGGCAGTGCCCAGAGACTTTTCTTCATTGTGCTCATATCCACTCCACTCATTTTTATTGTTGTTGCGCGTCGGATAACGCTGCGCGTTGGAACCCCACGGCCAGTGGCCGCTTGAATCGCCCCGGCCTTGCGGCCGGGGTACTAATTCATCTACTGCGTTTGTCGCGATGCGCTTAGCGCGGAATCAAACGGGTCACGCGGCCTGCCGTTTCAGCAGGCTGCGACTTTCCCAGCAGCCCCAGGCGTTCTCCGCTCTTGGCATCGAACAGCAGCACCTTGTCGGGATCGAATTGCAGCTCCAGGGTTTCGCCGACCTTGGGCGCCATATCCGGGGCCAGGCGACAGCAGACCTTGGTCTGGTTGAGGTTGACGAACACCAGGGTGTCCGGGCCGGTAGGCTCGATCACTTCCACTTCGCTGAGGATGCTCGGCAGGTTGCTGCCGGCGCTGGCCAGGCTGAAACACGCATCGGGATCGAGGCGCGAGCTGG
>JBCECW010000444.1:3754-4048 GCA_039207785.1 Pseudomonas sp.
AAGGATCACTTCGCGGTTTTCCAGGCCTTCGTCCTGCATCGCCAGCGGCAGCTCGCAACGGGCCTGGCCGGAGTCCAGCAGGGCCAGCAAGCGACCATCGCGGCGCTGCAGGCGCAGGGGAATGAAGTTCATCGGTGGCGAACCGATAAAGCTCGCCACAAACAGGTTGGCCGGGTCGTTGTAGATCTGCTGCGGGGTGCCAAATTGCTGCACCACACCGTCCTTCATCACTGCCACCTTGTCGCCCAGGGTCATGGCCTCGATCTGGTCATGGGTGACGTACACGGTGGTGGT
>JBCECW010000445.1:0-4047 GCA_039207785.1 Pseudomonas sp.
GCCCTTCGGCGCGCTGGATGCGCAGACCCGCGAAGTGATGCACGACCTGATCCGCCATGTGCACCGGCTGGAGAAGAGCACCATCCTGTTCGTCACCCACGACGTCGAGGAGGCCATCTACCTTGGCGGCCGCGTGGTGCTGATGGCGCCGCGCCCGGGGCGGATCGACACCATCTACGACGTACCGTTGCCGGCTGAACGCAACCAGGACATGAAACTGTCAGCAGAATTCCTTAATCTCAAGCGCGAGATCCTGGCGCGGATACGGGAAACCTCGGGCATGAGCACCGATTTGGAACTCCTTGAGCAACTGACCCGTACCCAACCGGCGGCGTTGTAGCGCAACTTACGGCCAAACGTCCGGTCTCAGCTCAGCGCGGTGTGGAAATTGCTTCTCCACACCGTGACGCTTCACCCCCTCTAATAAAAACCGACCTGTACATCCCTTGCTGTGTGGCGTTCTGCCGAGAATAATCGCCGCCGTCGAGTGACCGACTGCGGCTGTGTAAATGTGAGGGATAACGTTGATAACAGCTTTTCGATTACGCCCTATGTGGGCATTACCGTGATGATTCCGGTGCTGCTGTTGCTGGCCGCCTGGCTGAATTACTGCGCCTCGCGCACCGTGGCCAAGCAATGGCTGACCGTGGTGGCGCTCGCCTATGGTGCGGTAATGATCAGCAAAGTGGCATTCAAGGGCTGGGGCCACGGCCTGGAAACCCTGAATATCGCCGTGTTCAGCGGCCATGCCATGAACGCCTGCCTGGTGCTGCCGGTGCTGTTCAGCCTGCTGGTGCGGCAATGGAAACCCGCGCTGCGTTGGCCGGTCGCCCTGGCGACGCTGGTATGGGGTTGGTACTTCGCCGTGACCATCGTTGCGCCCACCGTGCACCCGGTGTCCGAAGCCGTTGCCGGCGCACTGATCGGCACCCTGGGTTCGCTGGCCTTTCTGGGCCTGGCCGAACGCGTGCAGATCCGCCCCTTGCCGGCCCGCGCCATGGCCATGGGGCTGACGGTGATCGCCGTCTGCGCCAGCTTTCCCAAATACACCGCCGAAGGCGTACTCAATCATTTCGCCATCGTGCTTTCCGGGGCTGAGGAGCCGTATCTCAAACCCCATTGGCATGAATCGCCAACGGCGCAGTCCTCGCGCTAAGTGGGTCAGCAGTAAGTAACTTGTTAGCGCTTGAACTTTAAAAGCGCGGCAAGGGTCAGTAGGCGCAAGGATGCGTCACGACGGTCAGCGCCATGCGCCGACCTTGGGCAGTTCATCGCTACAACGACTGCAGGGATAGGCTATGAAGCGCCTGGAATTACTCGACTATGGCCGGTTTATCGCCGCGATCATGGTGGTGCTCTACCACTACACGTTCAACGGCATTGCCAATGGCAAGCTCAGCTCGCTTAGCCATATTCCGGCGCTGATCGAGGTCACCAAGTACGGTTACCTGGGCGTCGAGCTGTTTTTTATGATCAGCGGCTACGTCATCTTCTATTCGGCGCGTAACCGCAGCGCTGCGCAGTTCGCCGCCTCGCGTGCCATTCGCCTGTATCCCTCGTATTGGTTTGCGGTGCTGTTCACCAGTGCCGTGGCCTGGCAGTGGGCGAGCGCGCAGATGCAGGTGACGCCGCTGCAGAGCCTGGTCAACCTGAGCATGTTCCAGTCGTACTTGGGCGTTGGCCATGTCGATGGCGTGTACTGGACGCTGGTGCTGGAAGTTCAGTTCTACATCCTGGTGCTCACCTGCCTGTTCCTGGGCTGGCAAGACCGCCTGGAAACCCTGTTCAGCTGGTGGCCGGTGCTGATGGCAGCGGCCCTGCTGGTGGGCATCAATCGCCTGCCGTTGCTGGGCGGTTACTTCAGTTACTTCGCCGCCGGTGCCCTGTTCGCCATTCTCAAGGAGAAAGGCAACTGGAAAAGCGCACTGTCGCTGGCCCTGGCGTTTGGCCTGTGCCTGCGTTTTTCCCTGGAAGTGGCGGTGGACAAGGGCGTGGAGACCGGCGCCAGCTTTTCGCCCTATGTGGTGGCGAGCATGATCGGCCTGTTCTTCGCCTTTTTCCTGATCCTCAATCTGCAGCGGGTTCAGCAGCTGCGCCTGCCGTTGTCGAAAACCCTGGGGGCGCTGACCTACCCGGTGTACCTGATCCACGCCCACTTCGGCTATATGTTCCTCAGCCGCTATGCCACCGATGAAAACCGCGCGTGGATGTACCCGCTGGCCATCGGCATCGTGCTGCTGGTGGCCTATGGCATGAACCGCTTTATCGAAGTGGGCCTGGCCGGGCTGTGGAAAAAACTCGCCAACCTTACCGTGTACCGCGCCGTCGACGGCGTGCAGCGCCTGGCCGCTGGCCTGCTGCGCCGGCCGGCCTGAGCGATGCGCTGGCCGCTAAGCGTGATCGCCGTCGCCTGTGCAGCAGCGGTCGGTTTTTATCTCTGGGCCAAGGCCGAGTACTACCCCATCGAGGCGGTGGACCGCGCCCAGGCCTTTATCACCCTGCTGGAAGCCGGGCAGTTGGATAAGGCGCAAGCGTTGGCCCTGCGTAATGAATACGTGGGGCGTACGCCAGCCGAATTCGCCGTGCTGACCCAGCGCCAGCTATGTACGGTCGACCGGGTGGAATGGACCGCGCCGCCGCAAACCAATGGCAATCGCCTGCGCCGCTGGTGGCGCGACGAGCCGCTGGATATGCCCGAAGTGCACGTGGAGTTCCAGGGCAGCTGCCTGCTCAAGGTCACCCTGCGCGCGGGCGAGGACGGCCAATGGCGGGTGTTCAATCTGCAGCGTCACGCCGGCTAAGTCCCACCCCAGTTTTTGCCTAACCAACGACGACAAAAAACCTCATTTCGCTCGGGCCTGGGCGTGGACAGAATGCGGGCATAGGTTACGACGAGCCCCCTCACCCCAGCCCTCTTTCTTTGGGAGAGGGCTGGGGTGAGGGGGCTTTCCCAAACACCGAACCAGCAGGCCGCCCATGAGCACACCCACCCATACCCGCATCCGCATGTTCAACACCAAGGACACCTACCCCAACCAGACCCTGGACAACGACCTGTGCCAGGCCGTGCGCGCCGGCAACACGGTATACGTGCGCGGCCAGGTCGGCACCGATTTCGACGGCAACCTGATCGGTCTCGGCGACCCGGCGGCGCAGGCCGAGCAGGCGATGAAGAACGTCAAGCAACTGCTGGCCGAAGCCGGCAGCGACCTCTCGCATATCGTCAAGACCACCACCTATATCATCGACCCGCGCTACCGCGAGCCGGTGTACCGCGAGGTCGGCAAGTGGCTCAAGGGCGTGTTCCCGATCTCCACCGGCCTGGTGGTCTCGGCGCTCGGCCAGCCGCAGTGGCTGATGGAGATCGACGTGATCGCCGTGATCCCCGATGACTGGCAACCGGCGCAAGCCTGAGGAGTGCGCGCATGACTTTCTCCATCGTCGGCCGCTGCCCGGAAACCGGCCACCTCGGTATCGCCATCAGTTCCTCCAGCATCGCCGTTGGCGCGCGCTGCCCCTGGCTGCGCGCCGGGGTGGGCGCGGTATCGACGCAGAACATCACCCTGCCGGCGCTCGGCCCGCAGATTCTCGACCTGCTGGAGGCCGGCCTCGAACCGCAGGCCGCGCTGGACAAGGCGCTGGGCAGCAATGGTTATGGCCAGTATCGCCAGGTGACGGTGATCGACAGCCACGGCGCCAGCGCGCATTTCTCCGGCAGCGAAGCCCTGGGTGTACACCATGCCCGCGCTGGCGAGCAGTGCGTGGCGGCCGGCAATCTGCTGTCTTCCACGGCGGTGATCGACGCCATGGTCGAGGCCTTCGAGCAGTCCGCTGGCGGCCTGCCGGATCGCCTGCTGGCGGCCATGCACGCGGCCATGGCCGCCGGTGGCGAAGCCGGGCCGGTGCATTCGGCGGCCATGTCGGTGGTCGGTGATCTGGTCTGGCCGGTGGTCGATCTGCGCGTCGACTGGGCCGAGTCCGATCCCATCGGCGAGCTGGACAAACTCTGGCGCGCCTACGAGCCGCAATTGCACGACTACATCACCC
>JBCECW010000446.1:0-4042 GCA_039207785.1 Pseudomonas sp.
CCATCAATCGCTCGGTATTCCAGGTCAATACCGCCGATGCCATGACCGAGGCGGTAAAAGCCGGTATCGGCATTGGTGCGCTGCCGGTGTACTCGGCCATTGCCGGTCTGCGCGATGGCAGCCTGGTGCGCGTATTGCCGCAGTACCGCCTTTATCAGCTCAAGGTGTTTGCCCTGTACCCGTCGCGGCAATACCTGGACGCCAAGATCCGCACCTGGGTGGAGTTTTTGCGCGACACCCTGCCCGAGCGTTTGCAGGCCGATGAAGCCAGCTTGCAAGAGCTAAGCGGCATGCTGACGCCGCTTTGACCACAGAATAGGTGCGCGACGCTGGCCTCGTAGGGTGTGCTGCGCGCACCAAGCGATATACGCCCAAAGAAATAATCGCAGGGGATGCACTACCACCTGCGTTTAACCCTCGACACCGCCCACCCCGTCGAGGTTTTCCATGCGTGCATTACTGCTTGTCTCACTGCTGTGCCTGGCCCTGATCACTCAAGCTGCCGAACGCCAACGCGCCGGCAGTTTTTCCACCAGCCGCGGCCATAGCGGCACCTATCAAACCCAGGTCAGCGGCGAGCGCGGTGCGGGGCTTAACCGCCAGCGCAGCATTACCGGGGCCAATGGCCAGACCTATACCCACTCCAGCACCAGCACCTACGACAAAGCCAGCAACACCCTCAATCGCACGGTCACCGGTAGCCAAGGCAATACCCGTTCGGGCAGCATCACCGTCACCCCAAACCCGTAAGGCGCCCTCGCCCCCATGACGCCCACCGACGAGCAGTTGCTGGCCGCTATCGCCACCGGCGATGCAAGGGCATTTGCCACCTTGGTGGAGCGTCATCTGCCGCGCGCCTATGCCATTGCCCGGCGATTTTTTCCGCAGCAGGCCGACGCCGAGGATATCGCTCAGGAGGCCTTTACCCGCGTCTGGACCCATGCCGCCATGTGGCAGCCGGGCCGGGCGCAGTTCACCACCTGGTTGCAGCGCATTGTGGTGAACCTGTGCCTGGACGATCTGCGCAGGCATAAACACCGCGCCGAGCAAGACCTCGACAGCCTGCTGGAGGAGCTGCTCGACCCGTTGGCCGATACCGCCGCCAGCGTCGAGCGCGCCCACCAGGCCGCGCAGATCCAGCGCGTGGTGCAGCGGCTACCGGAAAAGCAGCGCATGGCCGTGCTGCTCTGTTATTTCGATGAACACAGCAACCCCGAAGCCGCCGCAATGATGGGGCTGCATACCAAAGCCCTGGAAGGCCTGCTGGGTCGCGCCCGCGAGCAACTACGGCGCTGGCTCGGCAGCCACCATAAGGAGCAACAGCGATGAGCGATGACGACGACCTGCGCCAGCACCTGGCCGCGCAGCCCCGCCCACGGCCAGCCGCCGGGCTGGCGGCGCGTATCGTCCAGCACGCCACGGCGCAACCGCAGCACCAGCCCTGGTACCGCCGTGTACAACGAGCCCTGGAGCAGTGGCGTTATGGCTGGCCGGTAAAGGTCGCCAGCCTGGCGCTATGCGGGGTATTGGGGGTAATGGCTGGCCAGTGGAGCCAACCTGCGGGCGATGCGGATATACAGGTGGCCGCCGAGGTAATGGGCACCTTGTTAGGGGTAGATGAGCAATGAAAAAGACCTGGATTTTAGGCGGGGTGCTGTTGCTGTCGCTGGGCGCCAACGCCTTTCTGGCCGGCTGGATCGTGAACCGTTCAAGTACCGCGCCGTTTGCCGAACTGGGGCAAACACAACCGGTACGCGAGCTGATTGGCAAGGTACTGCGCTTACCCAAGGAACAGCGCCAAGAGGTGCGCGGGGTGATCAGCCAGCATGCCCCGCACTTGCGTGAACTGGCCGCCGAGATGCGCGGCAATCGGCAGGTGATCGTTGCGCAATTAACTGGCGAGACCATCGACGTGCAACAAGTGCAGGCCAGCTTTGCCAGACAGCGCGACACCACCGTGCAATTGCAGACGGCGGCGCAGACGATGATGTTGGAGATGGCGCAGAAGCTGCCGCAGGAGCAGCGTCGGCAGTTGTTGAGCAAGCCTTGAGAACGACGGTGCGCGGAGCGCACCCTACGAGTTAAGCGACGATTAGGTTCGACGCGGTTTCGTAGGGTGCGCTCCGCGCACCAGGCATTACGCCTCGTTAAAGTCCATCTCCGGCGGCTGGCGACGGAAACCGCCAGTCAGCGCGGCCAGGTAGATCACCCCCAGGCTCAGCCAGGTCAGGCCCAGGATAATGGCCAGGTGGTCGAGGCTGATCATCAGCCACAGGTCCGCCACCAACCCCACCAGCGGGAACAGCAGGAACAGCAGCAGCTCACGGCCACCGCGTTTTTCCGCCTTGAGCCAGTAATGGAAGATCACCGCCAGGTTCACCAGGCTAAACGCCAGGAAGGCACCGAAGTTGATAAACGAGGTGGAGGTGGTGACGTCCAGTTTCAGCGCCAGCAAGGCCACCACACCGCACAGCACGATGCTGTTGACCGGTGTACCAAAGCGCCCCAGGCGGGCGAAGAAGCCCTGCGGCAATACACCGTCGCGGCCCATGGCAAACAGCAGGCGCGAGGCGCTGGCCTGGGCCGACAGGCCCGAGGTGAATTGGCCGACGATCAGGCCGATCAGGAAGAAGGTCACGAACAGGTCGCCGCCGATATTCAGGGCGATTTCCGTGGCCGCCGAATCCGGGCTCTGGAACGCCGTCGAGGGGTGGGCCAGCTGCACAAAGTAGGACACGGCAATAAAGATCGCGCCGCCGATCAGGGTGATCAGCAAGATGGCCTTGGGAATGGTTTTGCGCGGCTCGTGGGTTTCTTCAGTCAGGGTGCTGACTGCGTCAAAACCGAGGAACGAGTAGCAGGCAATCGCCGCGCCGCCCATCACCATCGGCAGATGCACGTCACCGTTCATAAACGGCTTGAGGGTCCACAACGCCTGCGTGGCATCGCCCGCCACGTAGTGAATGCACAGCACCACAAAGCCCACCAGCACCAGGAACTGCACCAGCATCAGGCCGATATTGATGGTGTTGGCCAGCTTCAGGCCCACCACGTTGATCAGCGTGGTCACGCCAATAAACGCCAGCACCCACACCGCCTGCGGGATGGCCGGGAACGCCGACGCCAGGTACGCGGCGCCGATCAGCCAGATGGCCATGGGCAAAAACAGGTAGTCGAGCAATACCGCCCAGCCGGCGAGAAAGCCGAGCTTGGGGCTGATGGCCTTGCGCACATAGCTATAGGCGGAACCCGCGACCGGGAAGGCCGCCGCCATACGCGCATAGCTGAAGGCGGTAAACAGCATGGCGATGGACGCCACCACATAGGCCGACGGCACGGCGCCACCGGTGGTCGTGGAGAGGATGCCGCAGGTGCCGAGGACGATGATGGGGGTCATATAGGCGATGCCAAACAGCACCACCGAGCCGAGGGAAAGCGTTCGTTGCAAACGAGCCATGGGAGCTACTCCGTTGAGTTATTTTTTTTGGCAGTAGGTTGTTGTGCAGCGGTAATTCTTGTTTTACGGCCGACGGGTCATAGGCCCGTCGACTCGGTCAGGGAATCAGCAACTCGCGGCGGCCATCGGCGTGCTCGATCACTTCGCCTGGCAACTGCAGGCGTTGGTCGTCGAGGTAGCGGTAGTCACGGCGGGCCGAGGCCAGTTCGCTCAGATCGAACTCGGCGCTGAACTGGGTTTCTTCGCGGCCAGCTTCTTTAAGCAGGGTGCCGAACGGGTTGACCAGGGCACTGCCGCCGGCAAACACCAGGCCGCCATCGCCTTCGCCAACGCGGTTGACCATCAGGGCAAACGCCTGGTTTTCCTGGGCGCGGGCCATGATCGCGGTGCGGTGGGTGGGGCCGTAGGGGTCCATATTGCCGTTGGTGACAATGATCAGTTCCACCCCCAGCTGCGCCAGAGCGCGGGCGGTTTCCGGAAACTCGATGTCGTAGCAAATCAGCATGCCGACCCGCACGCCGTTCCACAGGCAGGTGCTGTAGCGGTCGCCGGCGCTGAACACGCCACGGTCGGACGCCCACAGGT
>JBCECW010000447.1:0-4039 GCA_039207785.1 Pseudomonas sp.
CCGAGCCAGGTGTTGAAGCCCAGTTGCACACTGCCAGCCAGCTCCAGCGGTGGCGCCTCGTCCTGGCGTAACACCAGATTGACCTCCCAATCCAGCTCCTGGCCCTGGTACTCCAGCACCCAGGCGGCCAACTGGCGGAACAGCTCACCGCCGGGCAGAAAGCGTTGGTACTGCGCCAGGCTCAAGGGCCCCAGGCGCAGGCGGAATTTATGCTGGCGGTCCCAGACATGGGTGCCCAGGCACAGGTCCATGCCCAGGCTGCTGGCGCCCACGCCCAGGCGGCTGCGCTCGGGCAGCTCCAGCCATTGGCCGACGTATTCCTCCAGCTGCACCGGCACATCGAAGTACTCGGCCAGGATCACCTTGAGGCCATCGGGGTAACGGGTTTGCGCCGCCAGGTGGCCGGTGTAGTAGTAGCGCGCCTGGTCGGGGATAGGCCCCTGCCCGAGCAGGCTGTCCATACCGCGGCCCGACAACGCGGCCAGGCGTGCCGACCAGTAGTCATCGTCGGGGCGGTCATGGCTGACGGTCGGGTTGGCTTCAGCCCAGGCGCGATAGAACAGCGTCAGCAGGCGGTGATGGAAGATATCCAGGAAACGTTTCAGTCCCGGGTCTTCGGCATTGCGCTGGCGCTCGCGGGCAAACTCGGTAAGGTGCAGCGGCAGCGGCCCGTTGGGCCCGGTCAGGCCAAAGAAAAACTGGTCGATGCGTGGCGGCGTGCTGGTCTCGGTGTCCACCGCGGCCAAGGTCGAGGGCGCAAAGCTGCAATCGGGTTTCTGCCCCAGGCGCAGCGGGTCGTCGGCCAGGCGCACGGAATGCCCGAGCCGGGGCTTGCCAGGGTTTTCGCACTCGATACGGCGCAGCGCCTGGAAGAAGTCGTACTCCCAGGGTGCGGCCGCCATCGCGGCAACGGTGCTTACAGGCTCGGTCGACATCCAGGCTTCGCTCGCCAACGCATCACTTCGCCACGCTCGGTGGTGCGCAGCACGGTTTCGGTAAAACTGTTGATCGACACATAGCGGCTGAGAAAGCGCTCGAACACCGCGCCCAGCACATACACGCCGGTGCCGCGAAAGGCGTTTTCATCAAACTCCAGGCTGATTTCCATGCCGCGGCCAAACACGATGGGCCCCGGCATCGGCAGCCGGCGCGTGCAGGGTTTGGCGCTGACTTCGCGCAGCCCCTCGATCTGCAATTGCAGCGCCGGATCGCCCTGCTCGCCGTACAGGCGCAACAGCTCGCGCAGGGCGGCAGCGCCCTGCCCCTGCTCGGTCAGCGACAGGTAGTTGAGCGACAACTGGCTGATCAGGCGCCAGGCGCTGTCATCGTGGGCACGGCTGGCGCGCGGCTTGCTCGGCGCCGCCAGGCAGCGCACATCCAGCACCGGGGCGCTGTCTTCGAGGGTGAAATCACTCTTGCCGTTGCCCACCGGCATAAACAGCGGCAGGTCGCGGTTGGTGCACAGGGCACTGATGCCCAGCTGGCGCAGGTCGTGACGGTACGGCGCCTCCTGGGAGTCGACCAGCGACACATAGGTCTCGCTGCCCACATAGGTGGAACGCGGCCCCTGGCGGCGTTGGTTGCTCGACAGTTTGCGCGGCTCGCGGTGCACCATGTAGTAGCTCTGCTCGCGGCCATAACGCGCCGGGTCACGCACGGCGTAGAACGGCTGGAATGGTTGCTCCGGCCCACTGCCATGGCCCGTTACCTGGGTCAGCGAATGCACTTCGAAATCCAGCGGCCGGGTGCGGTCGGCAATCACATGGTGCTCACTGACGCGGTCGGTCAGGTGGATACGGTCGACGCGCCGTGGGAACAGGTTGATCGCCGGGGTGCAAAACGGCACGAACTGCTCGGCGGCGACGGTGCCTTCCAGGGTCTGGTCGAGCTTGTTGAACAGGATGATCAGGTCCAGCTCCTGCCCGGCGCAGCGCTGCACGGCGCGGCTCAGTTGGCTGAACTCGACGAACAGAAAGCGGTTGGGCAGGGCAAAGTATTCCTGCAACAGGCGATAGCCCTGGAACGCGCGCGGCACCACCGGCAGCAGCGCATCTTCATCATCAAAGCCACGGGAATGCAGCGCGCCCTCCGGCAAGCGTTCGACCCAGTCGCCGCCCGGTGCCTGGACAAATACCGCACAGGCATTGCCGAGCAGTTGCTCATAGAGGCGGAAGGGTTGCTCGTCGGCGCCGTGCAAGTACAGCGGCAGGCTATCCAGGCTAAGGGTATTGAATGGCAGGCCGGCACCGCTGCGCAGGCGAATGCGCAAACCAGCCTTGGCCTTCGGTTCGCTGGCCGCCAGGCGGCCGAGCACCGCCGCCGGATTGCCAAAGTACACGGCGCTGGCGACTTCCAGCGGCCACAGGGTTACCGCATGGGCCGTACGGTATTCACAAGCGGTTTGCTGGTCGGCGCCCAGGGCGCCACGCAAGGGCGCGTTGCGCGCGATGGTAAAGCCATTGCTCAACGAGCCTTCGTTGGGGTCGGCACGCAGTTGCACCACGGTCATCGACGGCGTCGGCGCCAGGTAGTGCGGGTAGGCGACTTCCAGCAGGTTGTGGGTAAAGGTCGGGTATTGCGCATCCAGCTTCAAATGCACCCGCGCGGTCAGGTAGGCAAAGCCTTCCAGCAGGCGCTCGACATAGGGGTCGGCACACTCCACCCCCGATAGGGTCAGGCGGCTGGCGATCTTGGGAAATTCGGCGGCGAACTCGGCAGCGCTTTCGCGCACATGGGCCAGTTCCCGGTTGTAGTAATCCAGCAGGCGCGGGTTCATGAGCGCTTCCGTTGTTCGGCGGGGGCGATAAACACGCGGCCGGTTTCCAGGTCGAGGTTGGTGGTCAACAGCAGACGCAGCGGCACCGGGTCGGCCCACAGGTCGCCTTCGATCTCGAAGCTCAAGGCGTTGTGGTCCATGCCCTCGTCATCCAGGCGCGCCTTGACCCGCAGGGTCGGGCGCAGGATGCGCGGTTCGTAGGTGGCGATGGTTTCTGTCAGCAGGCTTTCGATGGCGTGAATATCCACGTTCGACAAGGTATGCCCGGCCAGCGCCGGCAAGCCGTAATTAAGCACCGAGCTGCCAGCGGGCATATTGGCCGCGGTCTCGGGGTCGAACAGCGACGTGGTATTGAACAGCCAGGTCAGGTCGCGCAGCACCGAGGCCTTGAGCTGGCTCATGGACAGCACGCGCTTGTCGGCACTCTCGTTGGGATTGCCACGGTCGTCATCGGTGAGGCGATCCAGCAACGACGGTTGCAGGCGCTCCTTGCTCAGGCCCAGCTTGCTCATGGCGACGTGCTCACGACGCCGCCGCAAAGGTCAGGCTGCGCAGCTCGAACAGCGCGGTGTCACCGCTGTCGCTGGCGAACAGGCGCTGGCCCAGGGGAATGCCGTTGTCCAGCCATTCGGTTTTACGCGCCAGGCGGGCCGCATCGTCGCCGGCAGCCAGGGTGTCGGGGTAGCGACTGGGCAGCAGGGCCACGGTGCTGCCGCCATTGATCAGGGTCAGCTCGGCCGGCAGCCAGACCATATCGCGCAGGTCGCTCGGCGCCTCCACGCTCAGGCTTTGCAGGTTGCTCATCGGCAGCCAGGCGTAGCGCCCGTTGATGATCACTTCCAGCACCGGGCCCAGGCGCGGGTCGGCATCGGCAAACCACTCGAAGGCCTGGCCGTTGACGCTGCCGGCAATCGCTGGCGCCGCCTCGAAGGCCTGGTCGCGTTGTGCTTGCGCTTGCTGATGGTGGCCGGCGGCATCCAGGGCCAGGGCCTGGATCAGCGGCGCCAGCCAGGGCGCGGGCTCACCCAGCACCACGGGGGTCAGGCGCCCGGCAAACACCTCGGCGCGCAGCACTTCGCACTCCAGCGCCGTGCTATAGGTTTGCACCATGGGCAGGGCCTGGCTGTCCAGTTCGCCCACCACCTTCAACTGGTTTTGCGCGCGGGACCACTGGCCCATCACGGCCAGCAACTGGAACAGGAAAATCCGCAGGTTGGCATCCGCAGGCTTGCTGCGCACCTGGTCCTGCAAGGCTTTGAGGGC
>JBCECW010000448.1:0-4038 GCA_039207785.1 Pseudomonas sp.
CACGGTGACGGTGCAGCCGCCCAGCAGCAGCTCCAGCGCCATGGGCCGGCCGACGATGTTCGAGGCGCCGACCACTACCGCGTGCAGGCCGTACAGATCGACGCCGGTGCTCTCCAGCAGGGTCATGATGCCCTTGGGCGTGCAGGGGCGCAGCAACGGCATGCGCTGGGCCAGGCGGCCGATGTTGTAGGGGTGGAAGCCGTCCACATCCTTGTCCGGGCGAATGCGCTCGAGCAGCAGCGACGAGTCCAGGTGCTCCGGCAGCGGCAGCTGAACCAGAATGCCGTCGATTGCCGGGTCTTCGTTCAGCTCGTCGATCAGGGCGAGCAGGTCGGCCTGGTGGGTTTCCGCTGGCAGGTCATAGGCACGGGAAAGAAAGCCGACTTCCTCGCAGTCCTTGCGCTTGTGGGACACATAGACTTGTGAGGCGGGATCGCTGCCCACCAGGATCACAGCCAGGCCCGGTGCGCGCAGGCCTTGCTGGCTGCGTTCGGCGACACGTTGGGCTATCTGCTGGCGGAGGCTGGCGGCGATCGCTTTGCCGTCGATCAGTTGTGCGGTCATTACGCTGGTTAACCATTAAGAAAGGATGGAAAAAGGACGCGCATTCTCGCATGGGCATGCGGTGGGGCAAAGGCGCCCGCCGTCGTTTTCGCGTAACTCCTTTATATCGCTGAATTTTTTTGAATTTTTCTGTTGACGAGGTTTGGGAGCCTCTATAACATTCGCCCCGCTTGCAGAGCACAGCCAGTAACTGGCAAGGCGGCAAAGGCGAAGTCACTAGTGATGGAGCTGGCGCCAAGAAGCTTTAAAGTGCCCGTAGCTCAGCTGGATAGAGCATCCGCCTTCTAAGCGGATGGTCGCAGGTTCGAGTCCTGCCGGGTGCGCCATTGGCATGCCAGGCATGCAAGCAAAAAGTAATATGGTGGGCGTAGCTCAGTTGGTAGAGCACAGGATTGTGGCTCCTGGTGTCGAGGGTTCGATCCCCTTCGTCCACCCCATATTCTGAAAGCGCCAGGCCCTTAAAAGCCTGGCGTTTTTGTTTGTAAAAAGTATTACCACGCGGACGTGGTGGAATTGGTAGACACACTGGATTTAGGTTCCAGCGCCGCAAGGCGTGAGAGTTCGAGTCTCTCCGTCCGCACCAAATAACGTTGCTGCGGCAGCGATAAAAAAGGCAGCCCCTTAGGGGCTGCCTTTTTTGTTTGCGCCTCCAGCAGGGGCTTTTCCGTTTTCCCAAGACAAAAAAATGCCGCTATCGAACGATAAGCGGCATTTTTTATGGCTGGGCTCAGTTGCTCTTCTTGTTGACCTGGTCTTTGCCTCGGCCGGTTTTCAGTGCCTTGGAGACGACGGTGCGCAGCGCATTGTCGAGCACGCCAAGTGCGCGCTTGCCGGTTTCTTCCGGGCGTCCGGTGAAGGATGTGACGTGGAAGTAGTCGGTGCTATCGGGCGAGTTGACCGAGAAGAAGTAGTTGGACACGCAGCAGCGGGGTGCCTGGGCTTTGACGGGGCTTACCGAGTGCCAGGACAGCTTGTTGGTTTCCATCACCACCAGACGGTTGAATTCGCAGACGATGGTTTTTGGCACGCGACGGGCGTCATCCCATAGCTCGAAGTTGCCGCCGTTTTCCAGTTTCCAGTCTGGCGATACGTAGTACAGCAGGTTCAGGCGGCGGAAGCGGTCGCGTTGGCCGTCGTGGCTGTTGTCGATATGGGGGTTGAGGAAGTCGTTCTGGAACATCATCGACAGGCCGCCAGCGTAGAGGCTTGGGTCGGCTTCCAGGTCCTGCATGCCCACCAGTTCGGAGACTTTTGCCACCGTGCGTGGGTCCTGGATGGCATAGGTCATGTCAGCGAGGATTTTTGCGTGCTGGTCGAGGTGGGCAGAGGTGCGCTTCTTTTCGCGGAACGATTCGCGGCTGTAGAAACCATTGCCGTCTTTGGGGAAAGAGTCGTAAAGCTCGCGGGCGACTTCGGCTGGCAGCAGGTCGTCGACGATAAAGTGACGCGTCTGGCTGCCTGTTGGGTTTGCCCATTGCTCCTGGATTGACTGAGCGCAATCGTCCAGCTTTTTCAGGACAAGCTGTATCAGCTCCTCTCGTTCCATGTGTATCACTCCAGGGTAAAAGCCGCGGATTCTAGCCAATTCGCCCGGCGCTGAACACGGTCTCGACCAACCTCACCATTGCCGGTCTTGCAATGGTGAGTCACGCCTCGGGAGTCTTTTTCTTGCGTTTGAGCTGCGCTTCGAGTGGGCCGTGATCTTCCCGGGCCGCAAGCATGGCGCCTGGCCGCTGGTTGCTGGTGGTGAGGCCGCCCAGCGGCGCGCTCAGCGAGCTGTCCAGCGTGGCTCTGATCAGCTCCTGGCCCTCGGCGATTGTCGCCAGGGTGCTGAGTATTTCGCCCAGCATGGCGTGTTGCGGTTGGCCGGCGGCTTCGCACAGTGCCTGTTTGAGGGTGCTGTTGATCAGTGTCTGATAGCCCATTCCCAGTTCGTCGGCGCGCTGCCGTGCCGCATCCAGCACCACATCGTCGAGCATGATGGTGATGCGTGTCTTGTTTTTGCCTGGCGCCACGGCGCCGCGTTTGGCAGTGCTGAAGTCGTATAGGTCTTTCATGAGGTCACCCTTGGTTGTACTGCTTGATCTCTAGAGGTTGGGCTTTGCGGGCGGAAATCAGCCTCAGGTAGTTGGGCGCTCGATAGGTGTAGACCACCACCAGCAATCGCCCGGTGCCGTCGTCGCCGAGCGTTACCCAGCGCCTCTCGTCATAGGTGTGATCCTCCAGGGTCAAGGCGCTTGCATCCTGGAGAACGGCGGCGGCCTCAGCTAAATGCACGCCGTGTTTTTTCAGGTTGCTGCGCGCTTTGGTCGGGTCAAATTGGATCGCGAGTTCATTATGCATATTAAATATGTATCCTGCATGGGCTTAAGGGCTAGGCCGGACAGGTGGTGCGGCGTTCCGGATAAACCGTCACGCCGAGCGCTGCGCCTGCGGTCTTGCGGTGTGTGCCCATTACTGCTGCTGGCGTGCGATCGGTAAGCCGGTTGCGTCTGTGAGTAGCGCCGAGAACACGACGGCGTGCGTGGCATCCATTCTCGCAAATGGATAGTTCGTCCTACTGAACTGCAAGTCATATGCTTCCCAATATATGAGACGCAAATATATATGTTGAGATTTTCCTAAAAGCCGTTTTATAGTCGCCCCACGCCCTCACTACTAAAAACAACTCAGGTGAAGCGATGCAGGCTCAGTTGATCGCCCTCGATTGGGGTACCACCACCTTGCGTGCCTACCGGCTCGCTGCAGATGCCCGTGTGTTGCAAGAGCGCACGCTCGGCGCCGGGATCATGCAGCTGCCCACCGACGCGCGCCTGGTTGCGGGTGAGTTGTGTCGCGATGGTTTTGAGTTGGCCTTCGATGAGGCCTGTGGTGACTGGCTGGACGCCGAGCCCCATCTGCCGGTGATTGCCTGTGGCATGGTCGGCAGTGCCCAGGGCTGGCGCGAAGCGGCGTATTGCGACACCCCGGCGGATGTGTCCCGCCTTGGCCATTCCCTGGTTTCGGTGCGCAGCGTGCGCGGCACGCCTCTTTATATTGTTCCCGGTGTTATCCAGCGCTCGCGCTTGCCCAATGTGATGCGCGGTGAGGAAACCCAGGTGCTGGGCGCGCTGAATAACTTGCCGGCCGCCGCGCAGACCAACCTGCTGATCGGCCTGCCAGGCAGCCACTCGAAATGGGTGGAAGTGGCCAACCAGTGCATCCAGCGTTTCGACACCTTTATGACCGGCGAACTCTACGCCGTGCTCTGCAAGCACAGCATCCTCGGCCGCACCCAGCAGCCTGGCGTGCATTTCGATGCGGCGGCCTTTGATCGCGGCGTGCAGGTTGCGCTGTCCAAAGAGGGCGAGATTGGCCCGCTTTCCACCGTGTTCAGCGCCCGTACCCTGGGGCTGACCGGCATGTTGAATGGGGCCGAGCAGCCCGATTACCTCTCCGGCTTGCTGATCGGCCATGAGCTGGTGGCTCTGGACG
>JBCECW010000449.1:0-4038 GCA_039207785.1 Pseudomonas sp.
CCCATCGGCACCGAGTTCGACGCCGACCAACTGGTGGCCCTATGGCGCAGCGGCGCCTCCGACGCCGAGCTTTGTGCCTTGGGGGCCTGCGCCACCGGCCTGGCGTTGGGGCCGATTGACGGGGGCCTGAAATGAAGCTGTGTACCTTCCGTGTGCAAACCGGCGTGGCTGCTGTCGGCCTGGTTCTCGGCGAGCGGGTGATCCGCATTGCCGACCACCTGAGCGCCGCGCCACGCACCATGATCGACCTGATCACCGAATGGGCCGGCTGGATCGAGCCGCTGCGCCAGTTGGCCGATAGCGGTGTGCAAGGTATTCCCCTGGACCAGGTCACGCTGCTGGCGCCAGTGCCGCGCCCCGGCAAGATCCTCGGCATCGGCCTGAACTATGCCGACCATGTCGAAGAGTCGGGCATGGAGATGCCGGCGGACCAGCTATGGTTCGCCAAAATGCCAACCTCGGCCAACGGCCCGTTTGCGCCGATTGATTTGCCCCGCGTATCGCAAGCCCTGGACTACGAGGCCGAGCTGGTGTTTATCGTTGGCAAACGCTGCCGGCACCTGACGGCGGAAACCGCGCGCGAGGCGATTTTTGGCTACTGCGTGGGCAATGACGTCAGCGTGCGCGACTGGCAGCTGCGCACCTCGCAGTTTGTCTTGGGCAAGTCGTTCGACACCCATGCGCCGTTCGGGCCGTGGCTCGTTACCCGCGATGCTATCGACGATCCCCATCAGTTGGGTATCCGCTGTTTTGTAAACGACGAACAGCGGCAAGCCTCCAACACCAACCAGCTGATCTTCGACTGCTACCAGCAGATCGTGCACCTCTCCAAGGTAATGACCCTGGAGCCCGGCGATGTGATTTTTACCGGTACCCCTGGTGGCATCGGCGGCGGTTTCAAACCACCGCGTTTCCTGCGCAACGGTGACCGCGTGCGGGTCGAGATCGACGCACTGGGCGCCATCGAAAATATCGTGCGCCACGAGCCTTGATGCCCGGCGGCCACTTTCCAGACAAGGAACAACGATGAGCGATAGCGAAGCTATTCAACAGGTGCGCGCGGCCGAGGCCGCGCGCAACCGGGCATTGCTCGAGGGCGATGTCCAGGGCCTGAGTGCCCTGGTGAGCGATGAGCTGGTGCATATCCATGCCACCGGCCAGGTGGATGACAAGGCCGGCTACCTGCGCCTGGTGGAGAGCGGTATCCGCTTTTTGCAGGTGGAGCGTAAAGACCTCAAGGTGCAGGTCAATGGCGATGTAGCGGTAGCCACCGGGCGGCTGGCGCAACGTATCGAGTTTCGCGCCAGCGGCGAGCGCCGCGATATGGATGTGGTCACCACCCAGGTGTGGCTGCGGCGCGACAATGTCTGGCGGCAGATCAGCTTCCAGGCCACCAACGTCTAAATCGCTCCGTAGGAGCCAGCTTGCTGGCGAAGCTTTTGGGGGCGCTCACCGTTTCCAGGGTTCGCCAGCAAGCTGGCTCCTACGGTTTTTTATCGACCTTGACCCGCCACACAATCCTCGCTGTCAGCGCATGGGCAACTACTGTTAGTCTTCCCGGCGCCGCTCAAGGATTGCTGCACGTGGACTCGAAAATTTCCTATACCCGCTACGGCAACCCGCGCACGGCGTATATCTCCACGCGCCTGGTGCCCAATATGCTGGCCGTGAAGTTCGCCGTGATTGCCCAGGAAATCGAGGAGGGCGACACGCTACCGACTATGGAAGGCCATCATTTTCTCGATGCCTTGCTCAAGCGCATGGGCGTGGTGATTGTCGATGTGGTGGCGGTGCGCAAGACACCACGGCGCCAGGACAGCCAGCCCGGCTGATCAGGTATCGCGCAACAGGTCGTTGGCGTTGAGCAAATCGAAGGCAATTTGCGGGGTGTTTTCCAGGCCACGGCGGATGGCGGCCGGAATCGCCTGGCGGGTCTTGCGGCATAGCCCCGGCAGCTCGAACACCTGAATGGCAATGCCGCGCATGCTGCGCACTTCGTTAAAGCCGGGACCGATTTCCAGGCGAATTCCCAACTGTTCTTCCATGCGCCGGCACATATGTTCCAGATCCGCCAGGCTCTGGATCCGCTCCAGGCGCTCCAGCAATTTGCGTTCTTCCATACGCGTCAGCCGCACGATCCGCAGGTCGGCATCCACCGCCGTGCGCAATTGCTCCAGCCCGCAAATGCAGACGCCCGGTGGGCAGGGTTGGCGAATGGGCAGGGCAGTGTTCATGGGGGTTGATCATAGCCAGGCCACCGGGGCGTTGCCCACTGCCAATTTCAGCCCGGCGACCGGTTGCCGGGGAGGGCGGGTCGAGTCAATTGCTTACACGATTGTGTACAAATAACCTCACCGAATAAGGGTGTATCACCGACGAGACAGTCACGATATTTAACTTGACTATTTCGACAGTTAACCAATTGGTACATGGCCTGCAGAAAAAACCGTCGGCAAGCGAAGCGGCCGTCTATCGGGCGGATTTCAGGCGGGTTCAAGAACTGGCTGAAGAAGTCGAGACAGCAATTTGAGCGGAATCGGACTACGCCGAAATGAGCAGTAGCGTATTGCCACTATTCCGTTTATAACGCTGCTTCGCCGGCCCGTAATTGGACGTCTGGCTCCGGATTTGTTGTTCGCGGAGTCAAGAATTGCCATCCGACTTGGTTAAATTGTATGCAGGATTTTATGCGACCCACCCTCCCAGTTCCGCGCTCCCTCGCTGTAAAACGAACCGTCATTGCCGAAGTGTTGCTGTTGGTGCTGGGTGGCCTGGGGGCCGTCGATGCCCTGGCCGCGTCGATCCCCACGCCGGGCTCGGTACTGAACTCGGTAAAACCCGCCGAATCGGTTATTCCAGCTCCGCAAACCGAGTCCATCGTGGTGCCGCCGACTGTCGAAGGGCAGAATCTGGACCCCAATGGCGCGCGCATTCATATCGCCCAGTTCCGCATTGTCGGCAACGATGAAATCGACAGCGCCACCTTGCACAAGCTGATCGATAGCGAGGCCGGCAAAGCGCTCAACCTATACGAGCTGAACAAGGTGGCGCGGGTGATCACCGACTACTACCGCAGCCAAGGCTACCCGGTGGCCCGTGCGGTGATCCCGGCGCAGAAGGTGGAGTTCGGCAATGTCACCATCGAGGTGATCGAAGGTCGTATCGACCGCTCCTCCTTCAGCGGTAACACGCTCTACAGCGAAAAATTCCTGCAGCGCTGGACCCAGCCCCTGGCCGGCCATACCGCCAGGACCGAAACCCTGGAAGAGCGCGCCCTGACCCTCAATGACCTGCCGGGCCTGACCACCCAGGCGGTGCTTTCCCCCGGTGCCGAGTACGGCACCACCACCACCGAGTTCGTCGCCACGGAAAAACCCTTCGACGGCGAAGTCAGCGTGAATAACTACGGCCGCCGCGAAATCGGTCGGGCCCGTGTCGATGCCGCCGTGAACATGAACAACCCGCTGGGTATCGGCGACCAGGTTGGCGTGCGCGGCAGCTACTCCGAGGCCGGGCTGCTGAAGCTCGCCGGCGTCAACTACAGCCTGCCGTTGAACACCGATGGCACGCGCCTGGCGCTGAGCTACACCGATATCCACTACCGCATTGGCGGCGACCTCAGCGTGCTCGATATCAAGGGCAAGAGCCAACTGGCCAGCGCCACCGTCGTGCATCCGTTCCAGCGCAGCCAGCAGCAGAATGTCTACGGCACCCTGGGGGCGCGCACTTTCCACGGTGAACAAACCGTGCTGGGCTTTGAAACCTCGGACAACCGCGTGTCGGTGGCCGAAATCGGCGGGGCGTGGAACCACGTCGACGCTGGCTTCAACGTCGCCACCGCCAGCCTGCGCAGCAGCAGCAACTTCAGCAGCTACAAGGACGATGACAACACCATCGGCCAGAAGCTGAAAATCGACGGCGACGCCAGCTACCTCTACAACCTCAACTCGGTGTGGGCCGTGTATATCCTCGGCGCCGCGCAGTGGTCGGCCGACACCCTGGCCGACGCGGAAAAATTCAGCCTCGGCGGCCCGACCT
>JBCECW010000450.1:0-4029 GCA_039207785.1 Pseudomonas sp.
GCACACTGCCACCGGCGAGCGCAAACAGGTGGCACTGGCCGATGGCAGCACGTTGCAGCTCAATACCGATACGGCAGTCAATGTTGACCTCGCTGCCGGCCGCCTGACCCTGCTGCGCGGCGAGCTGGCGCTCAAGGTTGTCGCGCAATCGACCTTGGCGGTGCAGTCCCCTTATGGCCAGGTGAGCGCCAGTGGCAGCGAGATCTGTGTGCGCCTGAATGAACGCGATTGCCAGGTGTCGGTGGTCAGTGGCGCGGCGCGGGTGCAGCCGGTGTCTGGCGCCGAGTTGCTGCTGGTGCAAGGGCAGCAGTTGCGCCTGCAAGCCACGGGGGCCGGCGCTATTGGCGCGTTTGATCGGGCGCAACCGGGTTGGCGCGAGGGCGTGCTGATTGCCGAAAACCAGCCGCTGGGGGATTTCTTGCGTGAGCTGGGGCGTTTTCGTCCTGGCCTGCTGCGTTGGGCGCCGGAGTTGGAGAGCCTGCGGGTGACCGGCAGCTTCCGTCTGGATAACACCGACAAAGTGTTGGCCTTGTTGGCGGCCAGCCTGCCGGTGACGGTGGTTTCGCGGACGCGGTATTGGGTCACCGTGGTGCCGCGAAAAAATATTGGCTAGGCCTGTCCCTTTTTTCCGAGCTACCGGTCATTCAAGGCAGTGATCCGAAACCGAGAGCTTTTTTCCATGCCAGCACTATCGCCACGCCATGTGTTGTCGCTCGTCCTGAGCCTGAGCAGTCCTCTGTTAAGCACCACCACCTGGGCCGATGACGCCCGGCGCAGCTACGAGGTAGCCGCCGGTACCTTGAGCAGCGCACTGACCCGTTTTGCCAGCCAGGCGGGGGTTAATCTGTCGGTCGACCCGGCCCTGGTCAGCGGCCGCCACAGCGCCGGGTTGTCTGGCAGCTATAGCGTGGAAGAGGGCTTTGCCCGTCTATTGCAAGGCAGCGGCTTGCGGTTACAGGCAAGCGGCGAGGGCGCCTTTACCCTGGTGCCAGCGCCGGCATCCGGGGCCCTGGAAATCGCCCCGGCGACCATTACCGGCGCTGCCGATAGCAGCCATGGCGAGCCCTATGCCGGCGGCCAGGTGGCCCGCCGCGGTTCGGTGGGTCTGCTGGGCTCGAAGGATTTTATGGAGACGCCCTTTAGCGTCACCACCTACACCAGCCAAACCGTAAAAAACCTGCAGGCGCGCACGCTCAACGACCTGGTGGCCAGCGACCCCTCAGTGCGCGCCACCAACCCGGCTGGCGGTCGTTATGAGCAGTTCACCATTCGCGGCCTGAGCCTGTTTAACACCGACGTGGCCTATAACGGCCTCTACGGCGTGTTGCCGACTTACTCCATCGATATGGAAATGGCCGACCGCGTCGATGTGATCAAGGGCCCCACCCAGTTGATCAACGGCATCTCGCCACGGGGCAGTGTGGGCGGCGGTATCAACGTGGTGCCCAAGCGCGCCAGCGACAAACCGATTACCGAACTGACCGGCAGCTATGCCTCTGACAGCCAGGTGGGCGGCGCCGTGGATATTGGCCGGCGCTTTGGCGAGGGCAATCAGTTTGGCCTGCGTTTCAACGGGGTAAAACAATCCGGCGATACCGAGTGGGATCACCAGAGCGTGGACCGTGAGATGGCTGTGTTGGGCCTAGATTTCCGTGGCGAGCGTTTGCGCCTGTCGAGCGATATCGGCCGCACCGAACGCGACACCGATGCGCCGCAGGAGCGCGTGCTGATTGGCGCCGCCGCCAAGGTGCCGGATGCCAACGATGTGCACCGCAACTATGCGCAAGCCTGGAGCCAGGCGCGCACCAACGATACCTTCGGCACCTTCAACGGCGAGTACGACCTCAGTGATTCGCTGCTGGCCTACGGCGCGATCGGTGCCCGCGAAAGCAACCATACCTTCCTGCGCCATAACGTGCCGATCACTAACGATGCCGGCGACTTTGTCGTGCAGCCGCGCGATTTCACCCGCGATGAATCGGTGCGCACGGCCATGGGCGGCGTGCGCAAATGGTTTGATACCGGGCCGGTGAGCCATGAGCTGAACCTGGCTGCCAGCTACTTCTATATGGACTTCACCAATGGCGGTGCGCGTTACGCCACGGCGCCGAGCAACCTCTACGACCCGGTGGCCACGCCGACGCCGAATACCCCGATTCGCCCGGATGCCAAGGTCTATACCGAAAGCCGCTACAGCGGCGTGGCGCTGTCCGACACCCTGGGTTTCTACGACGACCGCCTGCAACTGACCCTTGGCGCGCGCTGGCAGCGGGTCAAGGTGGATGACTGGAGCAACGGCGCCAAGGGCGATACCGGCTATGACGAAACCAAGGTGTCGCCATCGGGCGGCGTGCTCTACAAAGTCACCGAGCAACTGTCGCTGTATGCCAGCTATATGGAAGGGCTAAGCCAGGGAAAGATCGTGCCGTCGACCTCGCGCTTCCCCGATGAAATCTTCCCGCCCTTTATCAGCCGCCAGGTGGAAGTGGGCGCCAAATATGACCTGGGCCGCCTGGCCTTCACCGCCAGCGCATTTCGTATCAAGCAGCCGGCCTATGAAACCAATGCCACCTCGCGGATCTTCGGGCCCAACGGCAAACGGGAAAACAAAGGTATCGAGCTCAGCGTGTTTGGCGAGCCGCTCAAGGGCGTGCGGGTGTTGGGTGGCTTGATGTTTATCGACAGCGAATTGGTTGGCACGGTGGATGGCGCATCGGACGGCAATCGCGCCCCGGCCACCCCGGAATACAACGTCAACCTCGGCGCCGAGTGGGATGTGCCGATGCTGGCCGGGCTGACCCTGACCACCCGTGGCATGCATTCCAGCTCGCAGTACCTGGACCAGGCCAACAGCAAGAAGATCGACGGCTGGGAACGCTTCGACGTCGGCGCACGCTACGCCTTCAAGGTGGATGAAAAGGACATCACCCTGCGCTTTAGTGTCGAGAACGTATTGGATGACCGCTACTGGAGTTCGGCGGGGGCGTCGGATGACAGTGAACCGGGGCTGACCTTGTCGACGCCACGCACTTATCTGGTGTCGGCGACCGTGGGGTTTTGAAGAGCCCCTCACCCTAACCCTCTCCCGCAGGCGGGAGAGGGGACTTGTACGGTGTTACCAGCGTAATCGCGGTTTGCTCCCCTCTCCCGCTTGCGGGAGAGGGGCTGGGGGTGAGGGCTGCGGCCAACGCCCCTCAATCGTCTTCGTCGTGCTCGTCCGGATTTTCGTTGGCGCGCAGCCACGTCAGGCGCTGATGCAGTTGGGCGGCAAAGGTGCGGGCGGCCAGTTCTTCCTGAAAGGTCACGCCCCGATAGCCGATACGTACACGCCAGCATTGCTGCCCGCGTAGCGTGACAAACTCGACATGTACGTTGTTCATTACTGCTCCCGGTTCGCAGCCCACGGCGCCGCAGCGCGAAGAGTAACCGGGGCAGCTCAACGGTCGCAAATGTGGCTTAGTACACCCACACTTCCACGCGGCGATTCTTGATCCGGCCGTTCTCGGCACTGTTGGCGGCTACCGGCAGCTCGTCGCCGAGGCCGTCGATATCGCGGAACATCACCCCTTGTTTGGCCAGTTCGCGGCGCACGGTCATGGCGCGCAGTTTCGACAGCAGGGCGGCACGCGCCGGGTCGGCCTTGGGGTCACCGAAGCCGAGCAGCACCACCTGGCGTTTCAGCTTGTCGTGGTCTTTCAGGTAATCCATTACGCGCTGGATGTCGTAGTGGGATTTGTTGTCCAGGGTGGCGCTGCCTTGCTGGAAGCGGAAGTTCACCGACAGGCGCTGGGCATTGGCCGCCAGCTCCTGGTAGCTCTTGGGCATATCGGCGCTGGCGTCCACCTTGATGGCCTGCACGGTCTGCGCAATAAAGCCGGTCTTGGCAACGATGGCCTGGCCTTCGGCGCTTTGCGCGAATTTCACCAGGGCATCGGCCCAGGGGTTTTTCACGCTGGGCGGCAGGTAGAAAAACAGCCGACGCGACAGCGGGTAGTCTTCGGTGGCAATCAGGCTGGTGGACGGTGGCAT
>JBCECW010000451.1:0-4029 GCA_039207785.1 Pseudomonas sp.
CATCCGCACCTGCCGCCAGCTGGGTAAACCGGTGGTGGTGGCCACGCAGATGCTCGAATCCATGCGCTTCTCGCCAGCACCCACCCGCGCGGAAGTCACCGACGTGGCCAATGCCGTGGCCGAAGGCACCGACGCAGTGATGCTGTCGGCGGAAACCGCCTCCGGCGACTACCCGCTGGAAGCCGTGAGCATGATGGCCAAGATTATCCGCCAGGTGGAAAACGGCCCGGACTTCCAGGCCCAGCTCGACGTCGGCCGCCCCAGCGCCGAAGCCACCCACTCCGACGCCATCAGCTGCGCCATTCGCCGTATCAGCGGCATCCTGCCGGTGGCGGCGCTGGTCAACTACACCGAATCGGGCAGCTCCAGCCTGCGCGCTTCGCGGGAACGACCGAAGGCACCGATCCTCAGCCTGACCCCGAATATCCAGACCGCCCGCCGCCTGACCGTGGCCTGGGGCATCTACTCGGTGGTGAATGCGCGGCTGAGCAAGGTGGACGAAATCACCACCACGGCCCTGGAAATCGCCCAGGCGCAGAACATGGCCAAGCGTGGCGATACCGTGGTGATCACCGCTGGTATGCCCTTCGGGCAATCGGGCACCACCAATAGCCTACGTATCGAAACCTTGCTCTGAGGCCAGGGGTTTAAAGAAGCGAGGGTCCGGACAGGAATACACAAAATCCCATCTGGTTCATGCCAGTTAGGCGTTCTTCGTGCCCTCGTTGAGCGCCTTTTTTTATTACATCGTCGGGCTTCGCGGAGCTCAGCCCAACCTACGTAACTAACGCTTAAAGAAATTAGGGTTTCGGGGCTAGAGCCAGGCAAGGCGAGATCGTGCGGAGCAGCGCAGCGTAGTCAACTACGTGAGCAGCGCACGCGCGGTCTCAACGCAGCATGGCCGACGCCCCGGAAGCCGGGCAGGCTAACTCAATGACCCAATTCACTTACGGCAAAGCCCTGCTCAATGGCTGCAGCCAAATCTTTCTGCAACAGCACCCGCTCTTCGGCGCCTTGGTGCTGCTGGCTATCGCCATCGGTGCCCCCGACCTGTTGGGCGGCGCCCTGCTCGGTGGGCTTTCTGCGGCACTGGTGGCGCGGCGGCGAAACTATGCCCAGGCCGATATCGACGCCGGTCTCTACACCTACAACGGCGTACTGCTGGGCCTGATGCTGTGCAACCGCTTCGCCTGGTCGGCGCTGCTGCCGCTGCTGATCATCGCCAGCGCGGGTGCTTCCAGCTTGGTGCTCAAGCGGTTGATGCATGGCAACCGTCACCGCCAATGGCTACCGGCGTTTACCGCGCCGTTCGTTGGCTTGAGCTGGCTGGTGCTAAGCCTGCTGCCGGCCACCCTGGCACCGCCGCTGCAACAGGCCGCAGCCAGCACCCCGACGCTGGATGCACTCGGTCTGGGGGCGGCGCTGCTCAAGGGTGTGGGGCAAGTGATTTTTCTCGGCGATCCGCTGGCCGGCGCCATCGTGCTTTTGGGTCTGGCGTTGGCCAGCCGGCGCGCAGCGCTTTGGGCGGTGATTGGCTCGGCCATCGGCCTGGCTTTCGCCCTGCAACAAGGCTGGTCCAGCGCTCATGCGCTAAATGGTTTGTACGGCTATAACGGCGTGCTGGTGGGGGTGGCGTTGAGTCTGGTGTACCGCAACCCGGCGGTGATCGTATTGGGTATTTTGCTGGCCCTGCCGTTGCAGCCGGGCTTCGCCGCCTTCGCCCTGCCGGAGCTGACGGCGCCGTTTATCCTGGCGTGTTGGTTGGTGCAGGCGACGCATAGGACGCTGGTGCGCGGGGCAGAAGACTCGAAGCCCAAGCGGATTTCGTAACAGCGTTAGGCCCGGCCCTCTCCCCTAGCCCCTCTCCCGCAAGCGGGAGAGAGGAATTTAATCGACGATCGCTGCTTCTACGCGTCCTGGCCCCCTCTCCCGTTTACGGGAGAGGGCTGGGGAGAGGGGCCGTTGATTTTCGCGGACACAAAAAAGCCGACCCTGGGGTCGGCTTTTTCATTGCATCAAACGATCAATGCGCCACGCGGCTGGTGCCGTTTACGCTCATGATGCGAACCCGCTCACCGACGCGGAAAATCTCGTTTTCCTGCACTTCCTGCACATAGGCACGCATGCTGCCGTCATCTTCCCTAACGGTGATTTCCACGCCCTGGGTGCGGGTCAGGCCTTCTTCAGTCGCCGAGCCCAACAGGCCACCGGCGACGGCACCGATCACCGCTGCCACGATACTGCCTCTGCCGCCACCCACGGTGCTGCCGGCTACGCCGCCGACTACGGCACCCGCACCGGCGCCGATTGGCGTCTTGGTGCCTTCGATCTTCACCGGACGCAGGGATTCGATAGTGCCCATACGCACGGTTTGCACGGTGCGCGCTTCATCGCGGGAATAGGTGTCGCCGGTCAGGCTGGACTGGCAACCGGTCAGAGCCAGTGCCGCCATCGTGAACGATGCGACCAATAAAAAAGACTTACGCATAACGGTACCTCCGGGAGATGACAGGCTATTAGACAGCGCCACTCACGGCCCTGTCACGAGCGTGCGCAAGAATAATTCTCGCCTGCGCCCAACGCTGTGATTCAGGGCGCTAAACGCTCACGCAACCAGCTGTCGTTCTCTAGACGATAGTTCAAACGGTCATGCAGGCGGCTGGCACGCCCCTGCCAGAACTCGATGCGCTCAGGCCGCAGGCGGTAGCCGCCCCAGTGTGGCGGGCAGCTGGGCGCCGTATCGAGAAAGCGCCGCTCGGTGTCGGCCAAGAGGCCTTCGAGCTCGCCACGGTCAGCAATCACCCGGCTTTGCGGCGAGGCCCAAGCGCCAAGGCGGCTGCCCAGGGGGCGTACCTGGAAGTACTCATCCGATTCCTCGGCACTGACTTTTTCCACCCGCCCTTCAATCCGCACCTGGCGTTCCAGCGCCGGCCAGAAGAAGGTCATGGCGGCAAACGGACGGGCGGCAAGCTGCTCGCCCTTGGCGCTGTCGTAGTTGGTGAAAAAGGTAAAGCCCAGGTCGTCGAGGCTTTTCAGCAGCAGCACACGGCAGTGCGGGCGGCCTTCGGCATCCACCGTGGCGAGGGTCATGGCGTTGGCTTCCACCGGCAACTGCTCGGTGTTGCGGGCATCGCTGAACCATTGCTTGAACAGGGCAAAAGGCTCGGCCGGGGCTTGCGCCTCGGTAAGCCCGTCGCGGGTGTAGTCACGGCGCATATCGGCCAGGTTGGCGGTCATCGTGTTACTCCTGAAAAATAAACGGGCGGCCAAACCTGGCTAAGCGCCTCGCGGCGCAAGCCGCGAGGCTTTATCGGATCAAGGCTTGGCTGGGCTCGAAGCCTGCACTGCCTGATTCTGCGCCACCTTGACCGGTGCCGGGGTTGCGGCTGGTTTTTTCGCCGCAACGGCGGGCTTGGCCGCTGGTTTCTTGCTGGCTACGGCCGGCTTGGCGGCGGGTTTCTTGCTGGCAACCGCCGGCTTCTTCGCCGCTGGCTTGGCAGCGGCTTTGGCGGCCGGCTTGGCCGGCGCCGGGTCGTTACGCACCAGGGTTTGTGCCGCGGGCACCGGCGCCGGCTGGTTGTACTTGGCCAGCAGCGCACTCATGGTGTCTTGCGGGGTCAGCATGATTTCAACGCGACGGTTCAGCGCGCGGCCTTCCGGGCTGTCGTTGGCGGCACGCGGCAATACCGAACCAAAGCCACGCACCATCAGGCGATCATTTTTCAGACCGCTCAGACGGAAGATGGCGGTAACGGCACGGGCACGTTCCAGGCTCAGCTCGCGGTTACGGGTTTCTTCGCCCGATGGATCGGCATGGCCAAGAATCAGCACCGCCACTTGCTTGTCGGTTTCCACCATCTTGGCGACGCGGGTGATCGGGCCGAGGGTGACCGGCAGCAGCATGCTCGGGCGATCGGGGTTGAACGAGGAGTCCACCGGGGCGGACACCACCAGCAGGTTTTCGCGGCGCTCCAGATCGAACTTGCTGCCTTCCAGCGCGGCGCGCAGGCGCGGCTCGTAGTCGTCCAT
>JBCECW010000452.1:0-4024 GCA_039207785.1 Pseudomonas sp.
GCCTTTGGACACTCACTAGTTGCTGACCAGCATCCTGAGTTTGCCGTGGCGGCGCATCCTTCAAGTGAAGGATGAATTTTGACGTTTTGCCGCGCGGTAAAACAGGCCGATTTCTTGCCGTGAATGTTGCGTGGTTAGCCAATGCCGCCTTGCACTTAAACGGCGTCGTGTATCCGCCCAACCCGCATCGCAATCGGCCAGGCCACTGCGCGCTTGGTCTGCGGCTCGCCCCACAGCGCGGCAATGTCGCTGGCAAAGCGCTGCAGAATCTCTTCGCGGCCGGCTTCACGGGCGCCGCGCACGGCTGACCAGGTGGCGACATAACCGAGAAATTCCGCCAGGGTCCACTCGACGTTGATCGCCAAGCTCGGTGGCGCAAGCGGCGTAAAGGGGAAGTCGAGCGTGGCGTAGCCGCTGTCCACCAGTTGCCGCTCGGCTGGCCAGTAAGGGCCGATCTCGCGCCAGTAGAAGTCCTGAAAGCGGGCATCCAACTGCTCGTCCAGGCGCAATACGCCGTAACTGATCAGCGCCAACACGGCGCCGGGCGCGCCGATACGCCGTACCTCGGCATAGAAGGCCGGCAGGTCGAACCAGTGGGCGGCCTGGGCGGCGGTAACCAGGCTGGCGCTGGCGTCGGCCAATGGTAGCTGTTCGGCCGGGGCGCAGCGGTAGTCGATATTCGCCGCAGGGGTGGCGTGGGCCACCTGGTCGGCGCTGGGGTCCAGGCCGATCACGGTGCTGAAGTGCCGGGCCAGTTGCCCGGTCAGTTGGCCGTTGCCGCAGCCGACATCCACGGCCAGGGTGGTATCTGGCGCCACCTCGGCCAGGTAGGCGGCCAGCTCGGCGGGGTAGTGCGGGCGGAAACGGGCATAGGCCTGGCCCCCTTGATCAAACCAGTTTTTCAATGCGTGTGGCTGGCTGCTCATGGCGTGGCTCCTTGTTGGGATAGCGGGCCGTAGTTTAAGCGCAATGCAATCAATCTGAACGACCGCCGGCTTCGCGGGCTCTGAACCTAGACGCTCGTTTTTACCGACTGCCGGAGCCGAACCTATGTCTACACCTGATCGCGACTACGTTGACTGGCTGGTTGAGGAATCCATGCTCGCCACCGCGATAAGGCGTTCCAGGCAGTACGCCGGGCAAGGGCGGCTATGGCAGCAGCCGTTTGCCGAGACCCGGCCGCGCGCGGTGGCCTCCATTGCCTCGGCCTGGCTGACGGTGTATCCCGCCTCGATTATCACTGGCGCCGAGCGCAGCGTTATCAGCACCCTGGCGGCCGAAGAGTTATGGGCCGTGCTATCGGAAATCGGTATCCAGGGCATCCATACCGGGCCGCTGAAGCAGGGCGGTGGGCTCAGGGGCAGGGACTACACGCCGACGGTGGACGGCAACTTCGACCGCGCCAGTTTGCGTATCGACCCGCGCTACGGCAGCGAAGAGGAACTGGTGGGCCTAAGCCGTATCACCGCCGCGCACAACGCGGTGACCATCGACGATGTCATTCCCTCGCACACCGGTAAAGGCGCGGATTTTCGCCTGGCGGAAATGGCCCATGGCGATTACCCGGGGCTGTTTCATATGGTGGAAATTGCCCCGGATGACTGGGGGCTGCTGCCAGAGGTGCCGCCCGGGCGCGACGCGGTCAACTTGCTGCCGGCGGTGGTGGATGCGCTGCGCGACAAGCACTACATCGTCGGCCAGCTGCAGCGGGTGATCTTTTTCGAGCCGGGGGTCAAGGAAACCGACTGGAGTGCCACGGCGCCGGTGGTGGGAGTCGATGGCGTAACCCGGCGCTGGGTGTATTTGCATTACTTCAAGGAAGGGCAGCCGTCGCTGAACTGGCTGGACCCCAGCTTCGCCGCCCAGCGCCTGATTATCGGTGATGCCCTGCAATGCATTGATGTGCTGGGCGCGCGCATCCTGCGCCTGGATGCCAATGGTTTTCTCGGGGTGGAACGCCGGGCTGGCGGCAATGCCTGGTCGGAGGGCCACCCGTTATCGGTGACCGGCAACCAGTTGCTCGCCGGCATGATCCGCAAGGCCGGTGGCTTTAGCTTCCAGGAGCTGAACCTGACCCTGGACGATATCGCCGGCATGTCCAAAGGCGGTGCCGATCTGTCCTATGACTTTATTACCCGGCCGGCTTATCACCATGCTTTGGTCACCGGCAAGGTCGAGTTTCTGCGCCTGATGCTGCGCGAAATGCATGCCTTTGGCATCGACCCTGCGTCGCTGATTCACGCCCTGCAAAACCACGATGAGCTGACCCTGGAACTGGTGCATTTCTGGACCCTGCACGCCAACGACACCTACTACTTCGAGGGCCAGAGCCTGCCGGGCAGTATCCTGCGGGAAAAAATCCGCGGAGAAATGTACGAGCGGCTATGCGGCGACAACGCGCCCTATAACCTCAAGTTCGTCACCAATGGCGTGTCCTCGACCACGGTCAGCGTGATTGCGGCGGCGCTGGGTATTCGCGACCTGGAGCGCATCACGGCGCAGGACATCGAGCAGATCCGCAAGCTGCACCTGCTGTTGGTGATGTTCAACGCCATGCAGCCGGGGGTGGTGGCGGTATCGGGCTGGGACCTGGTCGGCGCCTTGCCACTGGCGCCCGAGCAGGTGGAAGCGCTGATGGGCGATGGCGATACGCGCTGGATTCACCGCGGCGCCTACGATCTGGTCGACCTGAACCCGGCTGCCGAGGCCTCTGCCGAAGGCCTGCCCAAGGCTCGCATGCTCTATGGCAGCCTGGTGCAGCAGTTGCAGGATGCCGACTCCTTCGTCAGCCAGCTCAAGCGGATCCTGGCCGTGCGGCGCTCTTACGGTATTGCCGCGAGCAAGCAGATTCTGCTGCCTGACACGGCGCACCCGGCCTTGCTGGTGATGGTGCACGAGCTGCCGGCGGGGCGTGGTATCCAGCTAACGGTGCTGAATTTCGGCAGCGAGCCGCTGACGGAAACCCTGCACCTACCTGGGGTAACGCCGGGGCCGATCGTGGACATTATCAATGAGCGGCTGATGGGCGATTTAAGTGCCGATGGCGAGTATGTGGTGCAGCTGCAAGCCTATGAGGCCTTGGCGTTGCGGGTGGCCACTGCCGCGCCGGTGCTGGGCGAGTAAAGGGCTTGGTGCGCGGAGCGCACCCTACGGGTTTGGTGTATTTGCGCAAATCTGCGGCAAATTGCGGGTCTCGTAGGGTGTGCTCCGCGCACCATGGCGTACACGCGGCAATCGCTTGGTGCGCGGAGCGCACCCTACGGTTTTGCGTAGGCGGCTAGCGTTCGCGCATGGCTTCGGAACGGGCTTTGAGCACCGGCTTGAGCAGGTAATCGAGCACGCTTTTATGCCCGGTGATAATGCCGACGTTGGCCACCATGCCGGGGATGATCAGCAGTGGATGCTCATCGGTGCCCAGGTGGTTTTTATCGGTACGCACCTGGATCAGGTAAAAGCTATTGCCCTTGTCATCGGTCACGGTGTCGGCGCTGATCAGTTCCAGCTGTGCCTTCAGGCCTCCGTAGATGGTGTAGTCGTAGGCGGTGAATTTCACCATCGCACTTTGCCCGGGGTGCAGGAAGGCCACGTCCTGCGGGCGCACCTTGGCTTCGATCAGCAGGTTGTCTTCCAGCGGCACCACTTCGAGCATATCGCTGCCCGGCTGTACCACGCCGCCGATGGTGTTGATCTTCAGGGTCTTGATAATGCCTTTTACCGGCGAGGTCACCGTGGTGCGGCTGACCCGGTCGTCGATGGCGACGCTGGTGGCGGTGATTTTCTGCAGTTCGGTGCGTTTCTCGTTGAGCTCTTTCGAGGCGTCGGTGCGAAACGCCAGGTCCGACTCCTGCATTTTGCTTTTGATTTCGTCGATGGCCGCTTCCGCGCGGGGAATGGCCAGGGCGGTGGAGTTCAGCGAACCACGGATTTCAACGGCGCTGCGGCGCAGACGGAGGATTTCCACCGGGGAAATGGCGCCGGTGCCCACCAGCGGCTCGGACATATTCAGTTCCTGTTGCACCAGGCC
>JBCECW010000453.1:0-4023 GCA_039207785.1 Pseudomonas sp.
CAAACAGTACATCGGCGCCCGCCTCGGCATAGGCCTGCAGGCGAGCGATGGTGTCGGCCAGGTCGTCGCGGCCATTGAGCAGGTTTTCCGCGCGGGCGGTCAGCGTGAAGGGAAACGGCAAGCGCCGCGCCGCGGCAACGGCGCCCTGCACGCGCTCCACGGCCAGGTGGAAATCGTAGATCGGCGCGTCGGCGCGGCTGGTAGCGTCCTCGATGGAGCCGCCGACCAACCCCACGGCAGCAGCGCGTTCGATACAGGCGGCGCAGCCTTCGGGGTCATCGGCAAAACCGTTCTCCAGATCGCCGGCCACCGGTAAATCGGTGGCGGCGACGATGGCCTGGGCGTTAAGCAGGTTTTCTTCCAGGGAAATCGCCCCTTCGGCATCCGGCCGCCCCAGCGCAAATGCCAGGCCGGCACTGGTGGTGGCCAGGGCCTGATAACCGAGGCTGGTCAGCAGCTTGGCCGAGCCAGCATCCCAGGGGTTGGGAATAACAAAGGCGCCATCGGCGCGATGCAGTTGCTGGAAGGCTTGCGCTCGAACGAGTTGCGACGACATAACGGACTCCCTGTTAAACCAAACGGCCAGCTTACAAAAGACCGAGTTGCTCCGCCGCCGGTTCGACGTCTAATTCGGCCAACGCCGGTAAACCAGGCAGCAATGCCATCAACTGCTGATGAAAACGTCGGGCCAGTTGCGTCGCCAGATGGTTATCCGGCGTGTGCAAAAACACATAGGGCGTACGCCCCTCCTCGATCCAACCCGCCACTTTGCTCAGCCAGGGCTGCATAAATGGATCGTTGGCTGGCAGTTCAGGATGGCCAATAAAGCGCACCTGGGGCAACGCGGTAAAGGCCGCCGGACGCACCGGCAGCCGTGGCTTTTTCGCTTGCGCGTGAGCGACGGCGGGATCGCTGGAGGTGCAGCTGAAAAGCGCCCGCGAATCCAGGCACAGCCGCTCTACTTCGCGTTCACGCAGCAGGCGGTTAAGCGCGCGCTCCTCGTCCCCTTTGGCAAAAAACGCCGGGTGACGAACTTCCACCGCCAAGGGCATCTGCAACTCGGCAAGAAAAGCCGCCAACTCCAGCAACCGCGACGGGCCAAAACTGGCCGGCAGTTGCAGCCAGTACGGCGACACCCGCTCGCCCAGCGGCTTGAGCAAGGCGACAAAGGCCTGGGCGGCATCAAGCTGGGCGAACAAGTCGGTGGTGTGGCTGATATCACGTGGCAACTTGGCGCAAAAACGGAAATGTGCCGGCATCTGCTCGGCCCAGCGCTGCACCGTGGCGGCCGAGGGCTGGGCGTAGAAGGTGGTATTGCCTTCGACCGTGTTGAACACCTGGCTGTAGAGCCCGAGAAAATCAGCGCTACGGGCACTATCAGGGTACAAATCACCGCGCCAGGCGGGCTCGCTCCAGGACGGGCAACCGAGGAAATAGGGAAGCAACGCCACGTTTAGGCGTAGGTGTCGAGGCCGAGGATTTCGGTGCTATCGGCTTCGTTCGAATAGCTGGCAGTGGTGGCGTAGCTGGCCAGGGCCTGTTGGGCGCGATTGCTTACGCCTTGGCGCTGGACGAATACATCCTGCGAGCGAGCCGGCAGGCTGTCGGTGCTGGCATTGGCGGCTTGCACCCGGCGTTGCTGCGGGGTGCTTTCGATACCCTGGGTGGTCGAGGGAGTGGCAGGAACGTCCTGACGGATCTCTTGCGCGCGCTGCACGTCGCGAAAAGGCGTGACCGCGCTGCCCGGGAGCGGGGTGCGATCCAGCGTGTAAGAGGAAGTAAAACCGTCGATGCGCATTACTGCGAACTTCTCGTTTAAACGTATCGGAAATGGATTACATACAACGGCCGAGCACAACGATGGCCAATCTATGTGTCGGGTATGTAACCAGAGTCCCTACACAAGCGCAATTGGCCGCGACACTGTTGATCGGAATTTGTTCAACGCCGGGCCATTCAGGCGCCAGGCGGTTATGGCGCCGCCTTGGGCGTGGCCACCTGGTCCCGCAGGTATACCGGCTGCGCCTGGTCGGCTGGCAGCGCTTCGCCACGGGCCCAGGCGAACTGCGCCAGGCTGAGCAAGTCCAGGGCATGGGGCAGCATCGCCGGGTCCTGGCCCACCACTGGCACCGGGATACGCGCGGCAAAGGTGCCCCAGCCGGTGCCCGCGCCAAACCAGTCGCCGCTGGCATCGCGCGGCAACAGCGCCTGCTCGGGTGGCAGCACGGCTTCGATGCCGGCCAGGCGCATTTCGCCCTGCTCGGCGCGGTAACAGCCCCAATACACTTCGTCCATACGCGCGTCGATGGCGCTGGCTACCTGTTGTGCGCCGTGCTCACGCAAGGCGCGCTGGGCCAGCACGGCCAGGTTGGACACCGGCACCACCGGGCGGTCCAGGGCAAAGGCCAGGCCCTGCACCACGCCAATGGCAATGCGCACCCCGGTAAATGCCCCCGGCCCGCGGCCAAAGGCAATGCCGTCCACTGCCGACAGGGCAATGCCGCCTTCGGCGAGCAGGTCCTTGATCATCGGCAGCAGGCGCTGAGCGTGCAGGCGCGGGATCACCTCGTAGTGGCTCAGCACCTTGCCGTCGTGCAGCAAGGCAACGGAGCAGGCTTCGGTTGCGGTATCCAGGGCCAGCAGAGTGCTCATGGGTCAATCCAGGGTAAGAAAAAACGGTGCGCAGTATAAACGCCAACGGCCCGCAAGCGGGCCGTTGGTTGTAAAGCGGGTGGCAACTCAGCTCAGGGCTGCGAGCACCTTGGCGGTGATGCTTTCCACCGAGCCTACGCCTTCGATATAGCTGTACTTCGGCGCGCCTTCGGCAGCCGACAGCGACTGGTAGAAGTTCACCAGCGGCTTGGTCTGGTCGTGGTAGACCTTCAGACGGTTGCGCACGGTGGCTTCGGTGTCATCGACGCGCTGCACCAGGTCTTCGCCGGTGACGTCGTCTTTGCCTTCCACTTTTGGCGGGCTGTAGATCACGTGGTACACACGGCCGGAATCGGCGTGAACACGGCGGCCGGAAATGCGCTGCACGATTTCTTCGTCGTCCACCGAGATCTCGACCACGTGGTCCAGCTTGACGCCCGCTTCCTTCAGCGCTTCGGCCTGCGGAATGGTGCGTGGGAAGCCGTCGAACAGAAAGCCCTTGGCGCAATCTGCCTGAGCGATGCGCTCTTTGATCAGGCCAATGATCAGGTCATCGGATACCAGACCACCGCTGTCCATCACCCCTTTCACCTGCAGACCCAGCTCGGTGCCGGCCTTGACCGCCGCACGCAGCATGTCGCCGGTGGAGATTTGTGGAATGTCGAACTTTTCGGTGATGAAGCGAGCCTGGGTACCTTTGCCGGCACCGGGCGCTCCCAACAGAATCACGCGCATCTCTGTGCTCCTCAAGATTGAATAGAACTCGTCGGATTCGCCTCGTGGGGCCAATCTCGGTATAGGTCCCGGCAGCATGGAGCGGCCAAAAGGTTGCTCAAGATACACAGCGCACCCGCACCGCACAAGCCACCGAAAGTAGCAGCCAACGGGGCCCTTGGGAGCATCTGTAACGCCCTCCCCAGGCCCCGTTCCCAGCCCTTAGCCGGTGTTGCGCAACCCCGCGGCAATACCCGCCACGCTGACCAGCAGCGCCTGCTCCAGAGGGCCGTCTGCCTGGCGCTCGGCGTGTCTAGAACGGGCCAGCAGCTCGGCCTGCAGAATATGCAGTGGGTCGAGGTAAGTGTTTCGTACAGTGAAGGCCGATAAGGTCTGTGGACTATGCGCCAATAGCTGTGACTGCCCGGTCAAAGCCAGCACACAAGCACCGGCCTGCGACAATAGGTCGCGTAAATGCGCACCCAGCGGTTTCAGCTCATCCGCCACCAGGCGTTCGTCGTACAAACCAGCAATGGCGGCGTCTGCCTTGGCCAATACCATTTCCAACATATCGATGCGCGTGCGGAAGAACGGCCAGTGCTCGCGCATCTGCGCCAGCAGCTCGCCATCGCCGCGCTCCAGGGCATTGCCCAGGGC
>JBCECW010000454.1:0-4012 GCA_039207785.1 Pseudomonas sp.
ATATCCTGCGTGCCATTGCCGAGCATATGCCCGAGGTAGACCGGGTTTCCAGCTACTGCCTGCCGCGCAACCTGCGCAAAAAATCGGTGGCTGAGCTCAAGGAGCTGGCCGATGCCGGCTTGAAAATGGCCTACGTCGGCGCAGAGTCGGGCGACGACGAGGTGCTGGCCCGGGTCAACAAGGGCGAAACCTTTGAATCCACCCTGAGCGCGCTGGATAAGCTGGGGCAGGCTGGTATCACCCGTTCGGTGATGATCCTCAATGGGCTGGGCGGCAAAACCTTGAGCGCGCAGCACGCCGATAATTCCGCGCGCTTGATGAATGCGGCGCAGCCAGAGTTTCTCTCGACACTGGTGGTGAGCTTTCCCCAGGGCGAGGCGCGTTTTCGCCAGGGCTTTGCCGATTACCAGGCGCTGAGTCAGCAGCAGCTGTTTGTCGAAGTTGAACGCCTGCTGCAAGGGCTTGAGCTAACGAACACGGTATTTCGCAGCGACCATGCCTCCAATTACCTAGTGCTCAAGGGCAACCTGGGGGCCGATAAGGCGCGCATGCTGGCGCAGGTTCGCCAGGCCATCGAGCAGCCGCAGCAGGCGCGGCTGCGTCAGGAATGGCAGCGCGGCCTGTAGGCGGACGGGCGAGGTGGCGCGGAAGCTGCAAGCCCCCGCGTTATTCGCCGGTTTTCCGTCACCGGCATGCGGAGACTCACCATGCGTAGCCTGATTATGCTGCTGACGCTGCTGGCCCTCGGGGGCTGCATGAAAGTCAGCGATTTGACCGATGGCGCTCTCGATCAGATGAGCGACGCCGGTTTTCTCGATCACAGTTCCATTCGCCGCTCCAGCCCCTGGCGCTTGCAGCCCGACTCCTTCATTTATATAGCCCAGGGCCATTTTGTTCCGCCGGGTGGCCATACGCCGCGGCCGAACGTGGTGGCGGAACAGGCCTTCAATGGTTTTGTCGAGTATTTCCCGATGGTGCGCCGCGCCAAGCAGCCCGCCGGGTTGGATGAGTCGCTAAGCCAGGCGCGGGCTGCCGGGGCCAACTACCTGTTGTACGCGCGCTTTGCCAACGCCGATGACCGCATTGGTACACAGGAGGAGTGGGAAGATCAGGAAGCGCTGGACCGCCTGGGCGTCGACCATAGCGCGATCCAGATGATGCTGATCGAGACCAATACCCGCTACCTGGTGGATACCGTGCGTATTCGTAGCCGTGGCGGTTTTCTGACGTTATACGACAATAAGCCCGATGATCTGCTCGGGCCGCCCATGCAGGAATACGCGCGGCGTTTGCTGGGTTTGAATGAATAGAAAGGAGAGGGCATGACTGATCCAGGCAAAGCGGGCGATCTGCTCGGGCAAATTCCCAAAAGCAAAGGGCTGCCGCCTGTGCATCTGTGGAACCCGGATTTCTGCGGCGATATCGATATGCGCATCGCCCGCGACGGTACCTGGTATTACCTGGGTACGCCGATTGGCCGCAAACCCATGGTGCGGCTGTTTTCCACCATTATTCGTCGCGACGGTGACGACTACTTTCTGATTACCCCGGTAGAAAAGGTCGGTATCAAGGTCGACGATGCGCCGTTTGTGGCGGTCAGCGTGGACGTTGAGGGGGAGGGCGAGGGGCAGGTACTGCGCTTTACCACCAATGTCGAGGACGTGGCTGAGGCGGGCGCAGAACATCCGCTACGGTTCGTGATCGACCCGGATACTCAGGAGCCCGCGCCCTACGTGCATATCCGCACAAATCTGGAAGCGCTGATTCACCGCAATGTGTTTTATCAACTGGTCGAACTGGCGGTGCCGCGTGAAATCGACGGGCAAACCTGGCTGGGCCTGTGGAGTGGCGGCGAGTTTTTCCCCATCGCACCGCAGCCGGATTGATCGGGCGAATAGGTGACGATTGCGCCAAGCAACTAAGTGACCAGGCATAAAAAAGGCTCCCGATTGGGAGCCTTTTTTGTTTTACCCCACTTACATATTGGGGTAGTTCGGACCGCCAGCACCTTCTGGGGTCACCCAGTTGATGTTCTGGGCCGGGTCCTTGATGTCGCAGGTTTTGCAGTGCACGCAGTTCTGCGCGTTGATCTGGAACTTCTTCTCGCCGCTTTCCTGGGTGACGATTTCGTACACACCGGCTGGGCAATAACGCTGCGCAGGCTCGTCGTAGAGCGGCAGGTTTTTCAGCAGCGGAATGCTTGGGTCGACCAGTTTCAGGTGGCAGGGTTGTTCCTCTTCATGGTTGGTGTTGGAGAGGAATACCGAGCTCAGCTTGTCGAAGCTGAGCTTGCCGTCGGGTTTGGGGTAGGTGATCTTCTTCGCTTCTGCGGCCGGCTTCAGGCAGGCGTAGTCCGGCTTGGTGTCGTGCAGGGTGAAGGGGATCTTGCCGCCAAAGATGTTCTGGTCAACGAAGTTGAACGCGCCACCCAGCAGCGGGCCGAACTTGTGCAGGGCCGGGCCGAAGTTACGGCTGCGGAACAGCTCGTCGTACAGCCAGCTGGCTTTGAACGACTCAACGTAACCGTTGAGCAGGTCGCCGCCTTCGCTGCCGGCGAACAGCGCATCAGCCACGGCGTCAGCGGCGAGCATGCCGGACTTCATGGCGGTGTGGCTGCCTTTGATCTTGGCGAAGTTCAGGGTGCCGAGGTCGCAACCGATCAGTGCGCCACCGTTGAAGACCATCTTCGGCAGCGAGTTCAGGCCGCCTTTGCAGATGGCGCGGGCGCCGTAGGAAACGCGCTTGCCGCCTTCCAGGTACTGCTTGATCACCGGGTGATGCTTGTAGCGCTGGAACTCATCGAACGGCGACAGGTGCGGGTTGGCGTAAGACAGGTCGACGATCAGGCCCACTACAACCTGGTTGTTTTCCAGGTGATAGAGGAACGAGCCGCCGGTGTTTTCGGTGCCGACGATATCCAGCGGCCAGCCAGCGGTGTGCACCACCAGGCCTTGCTCGTGCTTGGACGGGTCGATATCCCAGATTTCCTTGATGCCGATGCCGTAGTGCTGGGCGTCAGCGTCGCTGTCCAGGTTGAATTTCTTGATCAGTTGCTTACCGATATGGCCACGGCAGCCTTCGGCGAACAGGGTGTATTTACCGCGCAGTTCCATGCCCGGGGTGTACACGCCTTCTTTTGGATGGCCTTCGCGGTCGACACCGAGGTCGCCGGTCAAAATGCCAGTTACAACGCCGTTTTCATTGATCAGCGCTTCCTGGGCAGCGAAGCCTGGGTAGACTTCCACGCCCAGGTTTTCGGCCTGCTGGGCCAGCCAGCGGCACAGGTTGCCGAGGGAAATGATGTAGTTGCCTTCGTTGTGCATGGTTTTCGGCACAAACAGGTCAGGCACTTTCGAGGCGGCGTTTTCGTCGCGCAGTACATAAATGTCGTCACGCTTGACTGGCGTGTTCAGCGGGGCGCCGAGCTCTTTCCAGTCAGGGAACAGTTCATTCAGTGCACGGGGTTCGAACACAGCACCGGAGAGGATGTGGGCGCCGACTTCGGAGCCTTTCTCGACCACGCAAACGCTGATCTCTTTACCCGCTTCAGCGGCTTTCTGCTTCAGTCGGCAGGCGGCGGACAGGCCAGCTGGGCCGGCGCCAACGATGACGACGTCGAACTCCATAAATTCGCGTTCCACAGGCTATCTCCTACTCAGGCTCTATCTATGTTTTATTTGAGGATCGGGCTCGTTCCGTAAGCCATGTCGGCGCATTATATCCACGGACCTCGATGGGTCCAATACAAACGTTTGTTTGAATTTTCAAATAGCCTGCTAGAATCAGGTTTACACGGCTTAAAGTGGCCATTTTGTCGTATTGACCCGTTTGGGCGATACGGTCAAGATACGGGCGGTTTTGCGCTAGCCGTGCTGTAGGCTGACCGTCGGTTCCGGCCGACGAGCATCGCCCGCCATTGTTATTTGGCGACTTCTTATTCACCGGAGAGTAACGAGGAATCCATGAAGGTTCTTGTAGCTGTCAAACGAGTGGTTGACTACAACGTCAAGGT
>JBCECW010000455.1:0-3049 GCA_039207785.1 Pseudomonas sp.
CCTCCTGGATGATCGCCCTGAAAAAAGCCGGCTACTGGATCTGGCTGATTCCCGTGCTGGGCGTGCCCATGAGCTTTTACTGGTCCCTCGGCAGCGCACATGCCGATGCCTGGGCCTACCTGGTGGTCACCGTGGTATTTGGCGTGATCCCGCTACTGGATGCCATTGTCGGCCGCGACCCGGCCAACCCCGATGAAGTGGTGGATGTGCCGAAAATGGACCAGCAGGGCTACTACCGCCTGCTCAGCCTGGCCACCGTCCCCTTCTTGCTGGGCATGCTGGCCTGGGCCGGCTGGGCCTTTGTGCATTACGAGGCCTGGAGCTGGGTGGGCCGTTTGGGCTGGGTGCTGTCAGTCGGCACGGTAACCGGCGCCATCGGCATTACCGTGGCCCACGAATTTATCCACAAGGACCCGCAGCTGGAACAAAACGCCGGCGGCCTGCTGCTGGCAGCGGTGTGTTATGCCGGCTTCAAGGTGGAGCATGTGCGTGGCCACCATGTGCATGTCTCCACCCCCGAAGACGCCTCGTCGTCGCGTTACGGCCAGAGCCTCTACGCCTTTTTGCCCCATGCGTATAAGCACAACTTTCTCAATGCCTGGGCGCTGGAAAAGGAACGCCTGCAACGCCGCGGCTTGCCGGCCCTGCATTGGCGAAATGAGTTGATCTGGTGGTACGCCATCAGTGCCGGTTTTCTGCTGGGCTTTACCCTGGCGTTTGGCTGGATGGGCGCGGTGTTTTTCCTCGGCCAGTCGTTTATGGCGCTGACGCTGCTGGAGATCGTCAACTACGTGGAGCACTACGGCCTGCATCGGCGCAAGCAGGAAAACGGCCGCTATGAGCGCACCAACCCGAGCCACTCGTGGAACAGCAACTACCTGCTGACCAACCTGTTTCTCTTCCACCTGCAACGCCACTCCGACCACCACGCCTTTGCCAAGCGCCGCTACCAGGTGCTGCGTCACTTCGACGACAGCCCACAGTTGCCCAATGGCTATGCCGGGATGATTGTGTTGGCCTTGTTTCCGCCGCTGTGGCGCCGGGTGATGGACCCGAAAGTGCGGGCGTATTACGCGGGGGAAGAGCATCAGCTCAGCGAGTCGCAGATGGCCTGACAGACTCAAATGCTTTGCTCCCCTCTCCCGTAAACGGGAGAGGGGACCAATCACTTACTTCCGGCACCCGGCAAACATATCCAGCCCCTTGTCATACACCTGGGTATTGACCTGCAACAACCCCAGCATCGAGCTAAACAGATTGTCCTGGCTCACCGGCTGCTCGCGCTGCGCGCGCAGGCAGTCGGCATCCAGCTGGAACTCCTGCTGATAGCTATCCGAGAACCACGCCACCATCCCCACATGCTTTTGCTGCTCGGGCGCCATCATGTACGGCGTGCCGTGAAGGTACAGGTTGTATTCGCCCAGCGATTCACCATGGTCGGACATATACAGCATGGCGCCATCGACCTTGTCCTGGTTGGCGCGTAGCACGTCGATCAGGTTCGACAGCACATGGTCGGTGTACAGGATGGTGTTGTCGTAGCCGTTGACGATGCTGTCACGCGAGCATTCGTTCAGCGCGTTGCTGGTGCACACCGGGGAGAACTGTTCAAAGGCCTTGGGGTAGCGCTTGAAGTACTCCGGGCCGTGGCTGCCCATCTGGTGCAGCACCAGCACGGTGTCTTGCTTGAGGTTGTCGATATAGTTCTGCAGCCCTTGCAGCAGGATTTCGTCGTGGCACTCGCTGTTGGCGCACAGGGCCGGGTCTTTGAGGTTGCTGACGTCTTCGAAATTCACCCGGTCGCAGGTGCCTTTGCAGCCGGACTGGTTGTCACGCCAGTGCACGTTCAAGCCCGCCCGTTGCAGCACATCCAGCAGCCCTTCCTGGGAATAGGCTTTGCTGGCGCTGTAGTTGCTGCGGCCCAGATTGGAGAACATGCAAGGCACCGATACGGCGGTTTCCGTGCCGCAGGAGTGGGCATTGGGGAAGGCAATCACGCCTGGCTGGGCCTTGAGTTTTGGCGTGGTGTCGCGTTCGTAGCCAAGGATGCCGAAGTTATCGGCGCGGGCGCTCTCCCCGACCACCAATACAGTCAGCGATTTATGCCGATGGCTTTGCCAGGCCGGGGCCTTGACCGCGTCTTCGCCAATCTTGCGAAACGGCTGCTCGCCCGTGACGATCTGTTCACGCAACAGGCTCAGGGAAGCCCCCACATAGTTGCTTGGCACCACCATCAGGCGCAGTTCGTGGTGGTTGCGGAACAACGAGGCCAGGCCTTGATAGTTAAGCAACGCGACCCCGCCAATCACCGCAATCGAGGCAATAACGGCCAGCAGCTTGGTCAACAGCTCGCGCGGCCAGCGGCGGTAGGCAATTGGCGTACGCCACAGCAGCAGCGCCGGCAAAACGCCCAAAAACAGCACATACATCGCCAGTTTGAGCGACAACAGGTCACGCACTTCGGTGGGGTTGGTCTGCGCAGCGTTGCGCAACATGCCCAGGTCGATCAGTACACCGTACTGGCTCATAAAGTAGGCGACGCCCGCGCTGATCAGCAGCAACGCGGTCAGCACTGGCTTGAGCACCCAGCGAAAGGCCAGCAGGGTCAGCACCAGGTTAAAGGCGGCCAATACCATCAGACCAAAGGCCACCCGCATCATCAAACCCGCGGCCGTGCTGGGGGTAATGCTGGACAGATGCCCCCAGAGCACGGGGTTGCAGGCCAGGAGCAGAAATGCGCTGCCAATCAGGGTCAGCAGTTCCGGGCGTATAGCCTTTACTTTCAATATCGAGTTCACGTGGTGCGTCCGCCCCTGGGTTGATGGGGGCGGATGCTAGAAACGCAGCGGTAAAAAATTCGTCAAAAAAACCTGAACAAATGGTTTCTCTGAAACCCCTTACAGGCTGCTGCCACAACGACTTGCGCAGTTATGAAGAGGAGCTGAATGACGGGCACGCGGATTGCTTGACTAAAGAGTCAAATATTTTATTGACCCAAAAGTCAGAATTCTCTAATTTAGGGCCCATTGCGTGCCGTACATAACAAGCC
>JBCECW010000455.1:3059-4010 GCA_039207785.1 Pseudomonas sp.
AAAAAGTGCCTGGAGGTCGTCCTTGATCCAGTTTTTACTCAACCGTGAGCTGCGCACCGAGCAGCGTCTCGACCCCAATGTCACCGTGCTCAATTACCTGCGTGAGCACGCGGCCAAACCCGGCACCAAGGAAGGCTGCGCCTCCGGTGACTGTGGCGCCTGTACCGTAGTGGTCGGCGAACTGGACAACACGTCCGGCACCCCGCGCATCCGCTATCGCACCCTTAACTCCTGCCTCACCTTCGTGTCGTCGCTGCACGGCAAACAGCTGATCAGCGTCGAAGACCTCAAGCACCAAGGCCAACTCCACAGCGTTCAGCAAGCCATGGTCGACTGCCATGGCTCGCAGTGCGGTTTCTGCACGCCCGGTTTTGTCATGTCACTGTTTGCCCTGCAAAAGAACAGCGATGGCTTCGACAAGGGCCAGACCATGGAAGCCCTGGCCGGCAACCTGTGCCGCTGCACCGGCTACCGCCCGATCATCGACGCCGCCGAGCAGGCCTGCTGCCAGAAGCAACCCGACCAATTCGACGCAGCCGAAGCCGAGACCATCGCCAAGCTGCAAGGCATCGCCCCGCAGGAAACCGCCGAGCTCAACAGCGGCGATAAACGCTGCCTGCTGCCACTGACCATCAGCGACCTGGCCGACCTCTATACCGCCAACCCACAAGCCCGCCTGCTGGCCGGCGGTACCGACCTGGCGCTGGAAGTCACCCAGTTCCACCGCGAGCTGCCGGTAATGATTTATGTCGGCCACGTGGAAGCAATGAAACGCGTCGAGTTCACTGACGACGCCATCGAAATCGGCGCAGCCACCCCGCTGTCCGACTGCTACGGCGCCCTGGCCAAGGAATACCCCGACTTCGGCGAACTGCTGCACCGCTTCGCTTCGCTGCAGATCCGCAACCAGGGCACCCTGGGCGGCAATATCGGCAACGCCTCGCCCATCGG
>JBCECW010000456.1:0-4007 GCA_039207785.1 Pseudomonas sp.
TGACGGCGCCGAAGCCTACAAGGGCATCAGCGTCAGCGGCTTTCCCAATCTGTTTATCCTCTACGGGCCCAATACCAACCTGGGCCATAACTCCATCCTCTATATGCTCGAAAGCCAGTTCGCCTATGTGCGGGGTTGTATCGAGCACCTGCAGCAGCACCAATTGCGCTATATCGACCTCAAGCCGACGGTGCAGGCGGAGTTTAACCAGCGCTTGCACAAGGCCATCGACCACTCGATCTGGCACCAGGGCTGCACCAGTTGGTACAAGACCGCCAGTGGCAAAAACACCAATAACTGGCCAGGTTTTACCCTGAGCTATCGCTACTACACCCGCCGCCCGGAGCTTGCTGCCTATGACTGCATTCGTTGAACCGCCACGCCTGGGCCAGCGCATCCTGGCGCGGGTGCTGCGCACCGGCCTGATCCTGTTGTTTCGCAGCCTGATTCGCCCGCCCATGCCGATTGCCGGTCAACGGGCGATTTTACGGGCGCTGACCGCCTCGGCCATGACCCCGCGTGGTGTGCGCCGGGTGGAGGGCAGTCTGGGCGGGCGGCCTTGTGAATGGCAGCGCCCGGAGCAGGATAGCCAGCAGGTGCTGCTGTATCTGCACGGTGGCGCCTACCTGATCGGCGCGCCGGCGACCCACCGGGCCATCACCAGCCACCTGGCCAAGCGCGGCAAGCTGGCGGTGTGTGCGCTGGATTATCGCCTGGCGCCGGAGCACCCATTTCCGGCGGCACTGGACGATGCCCTGGCGGCCTACCAGGCGCTGCTGGCCCAGGGTTATCGCAGTGAGCAGATCGTCGTAGGTGGCGACTCCGCCGGCGGCAACCTGGCCCTGGGCCTGGCGCTGAAACTAAAGGCCGGCAACCTGCCGCAGCCAGCGGCGCTGGTGTGTTTTTCGCCGCTGACCGATGCCAGCCTGAGCCAGCTACACCAGCCGCCGGCCGGCGACCCGCTGCTGAACCTGAAGTGGATCGAGCAGGCCGGTGGGCTGTTTTGCCCGGCGCACGTGGATCGTCGTGATCCGTTTTTATCGCCGGTGTATGCCGACCTGGCCGGCCTGCCACCCCTGTTGATCCAGGTGGGTGAAGACGAGGTGCTGCTCAACGACAGCCTGCGCCTGGCCGAACGCGCCACGGCGGCCGGGGTCGCGGTGCAGCTGCAGCGTTATCCGGGGTGGTGGCATGTCTTCCAGGCCCATGCCGGTTTGCTGGATATGGCCGACCTCGCCTTGGCGCGGGTGGCAGCGTTTATCCAGGAACAGTTCGCCCGTGCACGCGGCTAACCTCTGGTCAAAAAGGCCGGTAACAAGACCTGCACAATTGCCGTAATGGCACTACGCTCAAACAAGGTGCCTGCTCAGGGCACCGCATACGCTTAATGTCGAACGAAAATGCAGCAAGCCTCAGGCGACGGGCCTTTCGGCCCGTCGTGACGTCAGCGCAGTTGGCTGGCAGCAGCAATGGGAAAGCGGTCAATCCATCCATCGCATGTGAGGGGGAAGCATCATGGGCACAGCAAGCACCAACGACATCAGCAGTAATGTTCTGCGTCGGATGAAAGAGGGCGGCTTCGATTTCGCCCGCACTCACCCAATCGAGTTCTACGCCATTTTTCCCGATGAGGAGCGGGCGCGCCTGGTGGCGAAAAAATTCTGCAGTGAGGTACTCAACGCTCAGGTCAGCGTGCGTGAAGACGGCGCCTGGCATGTGCTGATCAGCAAGGTGATGTACGCCACCTACGACGGTATTGGTGCGTTCGAGCATGACCTGGAGTCCATGGTCGCCCCGTTGGGTGGCGTTCTGGACGGCTGGGGTGTTACGCAGGAACTCAAAGGTTTGCGGGTCTGACCCGCTGACGGTTGCCGCCACACCCCGGATGCACCGGCGGGCCACAAGGCTTGCCGGTGCTCTCTCAGCAATTTGCAGGGCAGCCCCCCACCTCGGCACGGCGTTTGCCTCTTGTGGCTAAAAAAAGAGGCAGTTCAGTGATGAGCGACATTCTGATTCTTACCCACGTCGACTATTGCCCAGCCGGCCACCTGGCGCGGGTACTGGATAAGCGGCAGCTGGCATTTACCGTATTGCGCGTAGACCTGGGCGAGCTCGATGGTTACGACCTGGATAGCCCCAAGGCCGTGGCCATTATGGGCGGGCCCATGAGCGTCAACGACCCCTTGCCCTGGCTGGACACCGAAATCGCCGCGCTGCGGCATTTTATTGCCCGCGATATTCCCTTGCTCGGCCATTGCCTGGGCGGCCAGCTGCTGGCCAAGGCGCTGGGCGCGGAGGTGCATCGCATGCCATACCGGGAAATCGGTTGGCAGCCGCTGTGGCAATCCAGCCAGGCTGAAGGCAGCCCGTGGCTGGAACACTTGCCGGATGAATTCCCCATCTACCAATGGCACGGCGATACCTTCGATATCCCGCCGGGGGCGCAGCGCCTGCTGTCCAGCCCGTGGTGTCCGAACCAGGCGTTTGCCTGGGGCGACAAGGTTCTGGGGCTGCAAGGGCACCCGGAGATGACCGAAGAACTGGTGCAGCTATGGTTGAATGACTGGGCCCACCTGCTGGACGAAACCCAGCCCAGCCAGCAATCCAAGGGCAAGATGCTCGCCGACCTGCCCAGCAAGGTGGCCGCACTCAACCAGGTGGCTGAAGGGTTTTACCAGCGCTGGTTGCAGTTGGCGGCGCTTTAACCTCTCTCCCAAGCGCCTCTATCCAGTCCCCTCGCCCCCCTTGGGGGAGAGGGTCAGGGTGAGTGGGTGCGGTTTTGCGCCTGGCATCGGTGTCTGCTGCGACCCTCACCCCCAACCCCTCTCCCGCAAGCGGGAGAGGGGGCTTAAACATTCTCTTGCAATCAACCGCGACTATGCTGGTCATAAGCAAACACGCTACCTGGCCGCTGTGCTTGAGCGTCTGCCGCGCAACAGGGCGTGGCCGCGCACAGGGCTCAGGGTAATGCGCTTTATTGGTGCGTAGCGCTGTAGTTATGTTTGCAAGTGCCTGTTTTTCAAGGGATTAGAGGGCTGGCTCGGGCTTTGCAATAGCTATGCACGTCCGGGTGACAAGGAGTACGGCATGACCCGCACCTTTTATGACGAGATGTACCTTGCGAACGGCGAATGCCGGCCGCATTACCGGGAGTTCGCGCGCTGGCTGGCCGATACGCCCGATGAGTTACTGGCGCAGCGACGCCGCGAAGCCGACCTGCTGTTCCACCGTGCAGGTATCACCTTCACCCTGTACGGCGACGACCAGGGTACCGAGCGGCTGATTCCCTTCGATATCATTCCGCGCAGCATTCCGGCGAGTGAATGGCGGGTGGTGGAGCGTGGCTGTATCCAGCGTGTGCAAGCGCTGAATATGTTTCTCGCCGACCTCTACCACGACCAGCGCATCATCAAGGCCGGCATCATTCCGGCCGAGCAGGTGCTGGCCAACGAGGGTTACCAGTTGGCGATGCAGGGCCTGAACCTGCACCGCGACCTGTATGCGCATATCTCCGGGGTCGACCTGGTGCGCGATGGCGACGGCACCTATTACGTACTTGAAGACAACCTGCGTACCCCCAGCGGCGTGAGCTATATGCTCGAAGACCGCAAGATGATGATGCGCCTGTTCCCCGAGCTGTTCGCCGCCCAGCGCGTATTGCCCATCGACCACTACCCAAGCCTGCTGCTCGACACCCTGAAAAGCGCCAGCCCGCTGGATAACCCCACGGTGGTGGTGCTGACCCCAGGGCGCTACAACAGCGCCTATTTCGAACACGCCTTCCTGGCGCGGGAAATGGGTGTGGAGCTGGTGGAAGGCGCCGATCTGTTTGTGCGCGACGACAAGGTGTTTATGCGCACCACCGCCGGCGCCAAGGCAGTGGATGTGATCTACCGTCGCCTCGACGATGCCTTCCTCGACCCGCTGGCCTTCAACCCGGATTCGATGCTCGGTGTGCCGGGGCTGCTGTCCACTTACCGCAGCGGCAACGTGGTGTTGGCCAATGC
>JBCECW010000457.1:0-3998 GCA_039207785.1 Pseudomonas sp.
CGCAACAAGCGCTATGGCATCGTGACCATGTGCGTAGGCGGCGGCATGGGCGCTACCGGCTTGTTCGAGGTCTACAAATAAGCCATTCGCTGCATAAAAAAACCGCGCCCAGGCGCGGTTTTTTTATGGCGCCCTCGCCCGCGTGCGGGAGAGGGCGGGGGGAGAGGGCAAGGCCTAACGCGGTTTAATGCCCAATCACCCCATGGTGCTCGGCAAAGGTGCGGCTCTCGATAATGTCGTCGCCCTGCAATTGCCGGCGCACATACATGGCGATTTCCCGCTCGGCATCCACACGGGTGAAATAGGGGCCTTCCAGCGTGCCTTCGCGGGTGGCAAAAAAGTATTGGCCATTGACCGCGCTGACCCGTTCGCTGCGGTAATGGGTGGCGGCTGCTGCATCCTGCGTACGTTGACTGAACATGGGCATAGCTCCATAGGCGAGTTGGCTGTTTTTTAGTCTAATCAGCACGGCCAGCCTTGCATGGATTTTTCCCTCATGGCCGACAGAAGGTCCATATATCGCCGCAGATCGCTGCTCAATGGCAGAATTTAAGTCTATTTGACGCCAAGCTTATGACGGCCTGCGCCGGCCATACAGTTTGCTCGGCAAACTGTTGCTGTGTTTGTTGCCGTGGCGTTGCCTAGAATGCTGGCTTTGCCACGCGTTTTGCTCATTTGAGGCTGCCATGCATATCTCTTCCGGCCGTTGGGTTTACGGCCTGATGCTCGCACTGCTTACCGCCGTGCTCTGGGGCGTTCTGCCCATCAAGTTGAAAGAAGTGCTGGAGGTGATGGACCCCATTACCGTCACCTGGTATCGCCTGATGGTCTCCGGTTCGCTGCTGTTGGGCTATCTGGCGCTAACCCGGCGTTTGCCGGATTTCCGTGTGCTCGGCGGCAATGGGCGGGTGCTGCTGGTGGTGGCCGTGCTGGGGCTGATCGGCAATTACGTGCTCTACCTGATTGGTCTCAAGGTATTAAGTCCTGGCACTACGCAGTTGGTGATCCAGGTGGCGCCGATCCTGTTTTTGCTTGGCAGTGTCTGGCTATTCCACGAGCGCTTTAGCCTCGGTCAGGCGATTGGCCTGGCGGTGTTGATCCTGGGCTTTGGCCTGTTTTTCAACCAGCGCCTGCATGAGCTGCTGACCTCGCTGGGCACCTACACGGTGGGCGTGCTGACGGTGCTGCTGGCGGCCTTTGTCTGGACCTTCTACGGCCTGGCGCAGAAACAGCTGCTGACCCGCTGGAATTCCATGCAGGTGATGATGGTGATCTACCTAGCCTGCGCTGCCTTGCTTACCCCCTGGGCGCACCCGGCGCAGGTGCTGCAACTGAGCACCTTGCAGTTCTGGCTGCTGGTGGCGTGCTGCCTGAATACCCTGGTGGCTTACGGCGCCTTTGCCGAGGCCCTGGCGCACTGGGAGGGCTCACGGGTCAGCGCCACCCTGGCGATTACGCCGCTGGTGACCTTTGCCTCGGTGGCATTGGCCGCGCAGCTATGGCCCGAGCATATCTATCCCGAGCAGATCAACGGCCTGGCCTACCTGGGCGCGGTGCTGGTGGTGCTGGGCTCGGCGGCCACCGCGATTGGCCCGTCGTTGATCGCCAATCTGCGCGCCCGGCGCGCGCAACCGCGTTTATAAATTAAACCCTGATACCCAAGGCTTCGGCCTTGCGCAACCAGGCCTGGCGCTGGGTTTCGCTGGACGGGCGGATCGGCGAAAACTGCGCCAGGCGCCGGGTCTTGATGCCGCAAAAGCCGAGAATGGTGCGGGTCATCTGCCGATGTGCCGGCGCGCCGTAGATCCAGCGGAAATACCAGGCCGGGGTATCCATGGTCACGAGCAAGTCGGCGGTGCGCCCGCTTAGCAGCTTGTCCCAGAGCTGCGAGCGGTTGCGGTACTTGAAGGCAAAGCCGGGCAAGAAGGTGCGGTCGAAAAAGCCTTTGAGCAGGGCGGGAATTCCGCCCCACCACACCGGGTAGACAAACACCAGGTGCTCGGCCCAATGGATCTGCCGCTGTGCTTCGAGCAGGTCGGGCTCCAGGTTCTGGCTCTGGTCGTAGCCGTCGCGCAGGATCGGGTCGAACTGCAGCTCGCCGAGCTTCAGCACCCGCACCACATGGCCCTGGCCGCGGGCACCGTTGGTATAGGCCTCGGCCAGGGACTGGCAAAAACTGCTGCCCTTGGGGGTGCCCAGAATCAGCAGAATCCGTTTGCCATCGCCTTCCAGTGGCGTGGCCCCGCTTTTTACCTCATCACTCATGGCTGCCGGCCTCGAGCATGCTTTGCGGTTTCACCCATTCATCGAACTGCTCGTTAGTGACAAAACCCAGCGCCAGCGCCGCTTCGCGCAAGGTGGTGCCCTCGCTGTAGGCCTTCTTGGCGATTTGCGCGGACTTGTCGTAGCCAATATGCGGATTGAGTGCGGTGACCAGCATCAGCCCGCGCTCCAGGTGCGCGGCCATTTGCGTGGCATCCGGCTCCATGCCTTCCACACAGTGTTTTTGGAAGTTGCGGCAACCATCGGCCAGCAGGCGAATGGACTGCAGCAGGTTATGGATGATCACCGGCTTGAACACATTGAGCTGCAAATGGCCTTGGCTGGCGGCAAAGGTGATGGTGGTGTCGTTGCCCATCACCTGGCAGGCCAGCATGGACAGCGCTTCGCACTGCGTGGGGTTGACCTTGCCGGGCATGATCGAGCTGCCCGGTTCGTTGGCCGGCAGGCGCACCTCGGCCAGGCCCGCGCGGGGGCCAGAGCCCAACAGGCGCAAGTCGTTGGCAATTTTCATCAGGGCCACGGCCAGGGTTTTCAGGGCGCCGGCCAAGGTCACCAGCGGCTCATGGCCAGCCAGGGCGGCAAATTTATTCGGCGCCGATACCAGCGGCAGGCCGGAGAGGGCGGTCAGCTCGGCGGCAATCGCTTCGGCAAACCCATGCGGCGAGTTAAGCCCGGTGCCCACCGCGGTGCCGCCCTGGGCCAGCTCGCAGACGGCGGGCAGGGCGGCGCGCAAAGCCCGTTCGGCATAGCCCAGCTGGGCGACAAAGGCCGACAGCTCCTGGCCAAAGGTAACGGGCGTGGCGTCCATCATATGAGTGCGCCCGGTCTTTACCAGGTGCATATGCCGCGCGGCTTGCTCGGCCAGGCCGCCGGACAGCTCGGCAATCGCCGGCAGCAGGTCATTGAGCACGGCCTGGGCGGTGGCGATATGCATGGCGGTGGGGAAGGCGTCGTTGGAGCTTTGCGCGCGGTTGACGTGGTCATTGGGGTGCACTGGCACCTTGCCGCCACGGCCCTTGCCGGCCAGCTCATTGGCGCGCCCGGCAATCACCTCGTTGACGTTCATATTGCTTTGCGTGCCGCTGCCGGTCTGCCACACCACCAGGGGGAACTGGTCATCGTGTTTGCCGGCCAGCACCTCGTCGGCGGCCTGTTCGATCAGGCGGGCGATATCCGGTGGCAAGTCGCCGATGCGGTCGTTGACCCGGGCGGCGGCCTTCTTGATCAGTGCCAGGGCATGCAGCACGGCCAGCGGCATATGTTCCTGGCCGATGGCGAAGTTGATCAATGAACGTTGCGTCTGTGCGCCCCAATAGGCCTGCTCAGGAACGTCGATAGCGCCGATGCTGTCGGTTTCGATGCGATTCATGGTTCTTCTCCGCGGACTGTTCCGGCAGTTTAGGCGCTCTGCCGGCGGGCAGGTTCCGTGTGCCGGGGGAAATCGTAGGCAGGTGTTACCAGCGTGCGTTGGTGGTGCCCAGCCAGCCAAGGGCGCCAGCCACGGGCACGCGTTCGCCTTTGGGGCCGCGCAGCACACCGTCGAACTGGCCAAACCACTGCCGGGTTTCGGCGTAGAACGGGCCGACCTTGGGGCGGGCGATATGTTGCTGGCGGGGGGTGAACACCAGAGCCAGGCGTTCGTCTTCGCTGCTCAGGTGCCAGGGGGCGGAGGGATTGTGTGGGTTGCCGGCGATGGTCACCGGGCAGGTTACATG
>JBCECW010000458.1:0-2664 GCA_039207785.1 Pseudomonas sp.
GTATACACAGCCCCCAACAGCGGCCAAACCCCGTCTGGCGGTGACGCCGCCGCAAGTTCGCTTTAAAATGCCGAACCTTTTAGCGCTGTGGGAAAACTAATACGCGGGCGACCATTCCTTCGCCGTGTTTCCCACAGTTCAAACCTCGATCTCCCATTGCCAAAAGCGAGCCGGATAATGACTGCCCCGCCAAAACCACTGGTGCTAATCATCCTCGATGGCTTCGGTCACAGTGACAGCCCCGAATCCAATGCCATCTACGCCGCCAACACCCCGGTCTACGACCACCTGCGCGCCACCCAGCCCAACGGCCTGATCTCCGGCAGCGGCATGGACGTGGGCCTGCCCGACGGGCAAATGGGCAACTCCGAAGTCGGCCATATGAACCTTGGCGCCGGCCGTGTGGTGTACCAGGACTTTACCCGCGTAACCAAAGCCATCCGCGACGGCGAGTTCTTCAGCAACCCGGCCATCGTCAGCGCCGTGGATAAAGCCGTAGGCGCCGGCAAAGCCGTGCATATCCTCGGCCTGCTGTCCGACGGTGGCGTACACAGCCACCAGGACCACCTGGTGGCCATGGCCGAACTGGCCGCCCAGCGCGGCGCTGCCAATATCTACCTGCACGCCTTCCTAGACGGCCGCGACACCCCGCCGAAAAGCGCCGAGCCCTCGCTGCAACTGCTGGACGACACCTTCGCCAAGCTGGGCAAAGGCCGCACCGCGTCGATTATTGGTCGCTACTTCGCCATGGACCGCGACAACCGCTGGGACCGCGTCGAGCAAGCCTACAACCTGATCGTCGACAGCCAGGCCGAGTTCACCGCCGATACCGCCCAGGCCGCCCTGCAAGCTGCCTATGAACGTGGCGAGAGCGACGAATTCGTCAAAGCCACCCGTATTGGTGCCCCGGCCAAGGTGGAAGACGGCGATGCCGTGATCTTTATGAACTTCCGCGCCGACCGCGCCCGCGAGCTGACCCGCGCCTTTGTCGAGCCTGACTTCGCCGACTTTACCCGCGCCCGCGCACCGAAACTGGCCGACTTCGTGATGCTGACCCAGTACGCCGCCAGCATCAAAGCGCCTATCGCCTTTGCTGCCAGCAGCCTGGACAACGTGCTGGGCGAATACCTGGCGAAAAACGGCAAGACCCAGCTGCGCATTGCCGAAACCGAGAAATACGCCCACGTCACCTTCTTCTTCTCGGGCGGCCGCGAAGAGCCATTCGAAGGCGAAGAACGCATCCTGATTCCTTCGCCAAAGGTCGCCACCTACGACCTGCAGCCGGAAATGAATGCCCCTCTCGTTACCGACCGCATCGTCGAAGCCATCGAGCAGCAGCGTTATGACGTGATCGTGGTCAACTACGCCAACGGCGATATGGTTGGCCACACCGGTGTGTTCTCGGCGGCGGTCAAAGCCGTGGAATGCCTGGACGAGTGTGTTGGCCGTATCGTCGCGGCGCTGGACAAGGTCGGCGGCGAAGCGCTGATCACCGCCGACCACGGCAACGTCGAGCAGATGGAAGACGAAGGCACCGGCCAGGCGCACACCGCGCACACCTGTGAGCCGGTACCGTTTATCTATGTGGGTAAACGCGCGCTGACACTGCGCGAAGGCGGCGTGCTCGCCGACGTGGCGCCGACCATGCTGGCGCTGATGGGCTTGCCCAAGCCGGCGGAAATGAGCGGTGAGAGCATCGTTATCCTGAACTGATAACGCGCCCCCGTAGGAGCCAGCTTGCTGGCGAACCCTGGAAACACGCCTTATCCAGGAATTCGCCAGCAAGCTGGCTCCTACGACGAACACAAAAAAACCGGGCTCTTGGCCCGGTTTTTTTATTTCAGACACCCAACACTCAGTGCTTGGTTTCTTCCCCTGCCTTCTTGGCCAGGTAGTGCACAAACAGCTGGTTGGCGTTGCCCAGCGAAGTCAGGTGGGCGTAGATCCAACCGAGGAAACCGGAACGGTGCAGGTCGAGGATATGTTCATCAGCCAGGGCCATGAACTTCTCTTCGTCCACCGCCAGGAAGTCGCTCAACACAAAGCTTTCGCCGCTGGTGTGGGTCAGGCGCAGGCTGCGCGGGGCCAGCAGTTCCAGCTCGTTGAGCTTGGCGACGAAGCGGCGGGTGCGCTCCATTTCGGCGGTGAAGTTCTGCAGGAACTGAATCATCTCTTCGAGAAATTCGCTGTTCTGGCCTTCTTCGGTAAACAGCTCACGGCCTTCGGTTTCGTTCCAGCCCGGGTAGGCGGAGTCGAAGCACACGGTGAAGTTTTCCGCGCCATCTTGTGCCAGCACAAACGGATAACGACGGACAAAGGCAGGGATATAGGTGTTTTCGGCCCACTGTTGATCGGCGCCGACGTAGCCGTTGTGGCCCTCTTTCAGGCCCAGCAAGGCGATTGGCATGGCGCTTTCGCCTTCGCCGATAAATACCACAGGGTAGTGACGCGAGGCCTGGAAGAACTCCAGGCCGGCCAACGGCACCAGGTGGGTGCTGGCGGCAAATTCGCTGTTGTTGAGGCCGGCGAGCTTGAGGGTTTTGTGCTCGTCACGGTTCAACGCTTTGATTTCTTTGTAAAGCAACAAGGTGGTCATGTAAAAACTCCTGAAAAATCGGCTTAACGAATAACGATCTGGGCCATCACCTGGCCACTGTCCTGGTC
>JBCECW010000458.1:2674-3998 GCA_039207785.1 Pseudomonas sp.
TCCTTGAGGGTATTGGCTGCCACCAGGCTGATACTCAAATGCTTGCCCCAGTTGAAGTTGAGCCCGGCGCCGACGCTTTGCAGGTCGACATCGGCGGTGCCCAGTTCCATCGCGCGTCCATAGTCAAAGAACACAAAGGGCTGCCAACGTTCGCTGAGGTTCCAGTAACTCTCCAGGTTCAGTGTCATGCCTTGCGGCGATGCAATCACTCCCGGTTCGTAACCGCGCACACTGCTGATACCACCAAACTGGTATAGCAAAGTGGACGGCAGGGTCTCAGTATCGCTGGCGTATTGCCAACCGAAGCGCCCCACTATCAGAAATTCCTCACCCACTTTGCGGCTGGCGTAGGCGCTGCCGTTCAACAGCTGGTAGCTGCCGCTTTCGCCGGTGGTCTGGTTGTCGGTATTGGCCTGGCGCAGGCGCTGTTCATAACGCACATACCAGGGCGAATCACGGTACTCGACCTGGGCCTTGAGCAGCATTTCATCGGCGCTGGTTTCGCTCAGGGTCAGGCCTTCGATGGTGGTTTCCGATTCCTGGTGGTTGTAGCCCACTCCACCGAGCCATTGCCAATGCTCGTCCACCCAGTAGGGATGGTCGTAGCCCAGACCATAGGTCTGCGACTCGCCCTCGATACTCAGCGCCGCCAACGGACCACTCTGGATTTCCAGGGTGTTGGCCCCTGCCTCCACATACACCACGCCGTTATAGCGATTGACCGGGCGGCTATAGCGCAGGCTGCCGTATTGCGAGCCATCGGTGGCCACCACCACGGCGCTTAGGGCATCGGCGACGCCGGTGGGCGAAAACCAGTTGAGCGTGCCGCCGTATTGCTCGCGGCCGGTGCTTTCGGTGCCGTAGTTATTGACGAACAGCGACCACTGCCAAGGGTCCGGCTCGAACGCCTGCAAATCGACCCGCGTGGTGCCAAAGCTTTGCCCCGGCGCCAGCGCTGCGCTCACTTGCGGCCCCGGTGTGGTGGCGTTGAAGCGCTGGATCGAGCTCATCAGCGCGGTGCTGTCCAGGGTTTCACCTTTGCTGACGCTCAGGCGGTCGCGGTAGAAGTCTTCATCGACCTCGTGGCGATCCTGCCAGGTCACCTCGTCGACCTTGGCCTCCACCAGCACCACCTTCAGCACGCCGTTATCCAGGTCCTGCGGCGGGATAATCGCCCGCGCCGTCAGTTGCCCCTGGCTTTCGTACAGCGCGTTCACTTCACGCAGCAAGGCGTTCAGGTCGGCAAAGCTGATGGGCCGGCCAACGTATTTCTGCGCGATGGCTTGCAGCGCGTCCTTGGCCAGGAACACCGAGGCGTTAAAGC
>JBCECW010000459.1:0-3986 GCA_039207785.1 Pseudomonas sp.
CAGTTTGTTACCCGCCAGGTCATTGGCTTCCTTCAGCTCACTGGTCGACAACTGGTAGCGGCTGGCGATGCCATGCAGGCTGTCGCCCTTGCGCACGCGGTATTCCTGGAAGTCGGTGATATCACTGGGCTTGATCTGAGCCAGCGAGGTGGTCAGTCGCTCGGCTTTCTCGGTGGGCACCAGCAGGTGCGAAGGGCCGCCACGGGTGATATTGCGCTTGAAGGCCGGGTTGAGCTGGATCAGCTCGTCCTTGTCGATATCGGCCATGGCCGCGACGCGGGTCAGGTCCATCGGCTTGTCGAACTCCACCACCTCGAAGTACGGCTCGTTGGCCAGCGGCGTCAGGTTGATGCCGTAGGCCGCCGGGGCATTGACCAGCTGCGACAGGGCCAGCAGCTTGGGCACGTAGTCCTGGGTTTCCTTGGGCAGCGGCAGGTTCCAGTAGTCGGTGGGCAGGCCCAGGCGCTGGTTGCGCTCGATGGCGCGGCTGACCGTGCCTTCACCGGCGTTATAGGCCGCCAGGGCCAGCAACCAGTCGCCGTTGAACATCTCATGCAGGCGCGACAGGTATTCGATGGCCGCGTTGGTCGAGGCGGTGATATCGCGGCGGCCGTCGTACCAGGTGGTTTGCTGCAGATTGAAGTTGCGCCCGGTGGACGGAATAAATTGCCACAACCCCACCGCATCGCTGCGCGACAGGGCAAAGGGGTTGTAGGAGCTTTCAATCACTGGCAGCAGAGCCAGTTCCAGCGGCATATCGTTGGCTTCCAGGCGCTCCACTACATAGTGGATATACAGGCTGCCACGGCCGCTGGCGCTTTCCAGGTAGGAGGGTTTGCTGGCAAACCACAGGCGCTGTTGCTCGATGCGCGGGTTGATGCCGATTTCATCCTGCAGCTTGAAGCCAGCGCGCATGCGGTCCCACATATCCTGGGGTTTGTCGCTGTTGGAGCGGTCAGTCATCCACTCCGGCGGCTGGGTGCGGCTGGTCAATGCAACGTTATTGCCGGTGCCGGGATTATGGCTGCTGCCGGTGCTTTGGCAGCCGGCCAGCACGGCCGCGAAGACAACCGGAAGCACACGAGCCAGACGGGCCAATGTGTCGAGATTCCGGGACTTCTGGGCAATTGACAGCATTGGCGGCGGGTGTGATCCGGGCAAAAAGATCGGGCGATTCTAGGAATGCCGCCTAATGTGGTCAAGTTTTAACCGGTCCTCTGGTTAGGCGTGATTGGACTTAAAACTGGTCTTTCCAGGCCCGTAACCGAGCAAACACCTCAGCTGGCGTACGTTGCGCGATGCCGTCCCGTTCGTCGATTTTTGCGATCACGTCCGCAACTTCGCTACGCAGAAACGGATTGGTCGCCCGCTCCAGGGCCAGGTTCGACGGCAAGCTGATTTGCCCCTGTTCACGCCATGCCGTGACTTCGGCAACGCGCGCATTCACCTGCGGGTTACTGGGCTCCACGGCCTGGGCGAAACGCAGGTTGCTCAGGGTGTATTCGTGGGTGCAATAAATAGCCGTGTTGTCCGGCAGCGCGGCCAAGCGGGAGAGGGAGCTGAACATTTGCGCCGGCGTGCCCTCGAACAAACGACCGCAGCCGGCGGCAAACAAGGTATCGCCACAGAACAGCAGGGGCACGCCCTCGGCGGTCGGTGCAGTAGCAGCGTAATAGGCGATATGGCCGAGGGTATGGCCGGGCACGGTAAAGATGCGCAGGCTCAGGCCCAGCACGTCTATCTGGTCACCGTCATCGAGGGCGATATCACGGCCAGGAATCTTTTCCAGGGCCGGGCCATACACGGTGGCACCGGTGGCGGCTTTGAGCTGTTCAACCCCGCCGACATGGTCGAAGTGGTGGTGGGTGACCAGGATCTCACTCAATTGCCAGCCGGGGTTGGCTGCCAGCCAGGCTTGTACGGGGGCGGCGTCACCGGGATCGACCACGGCGCAGCGCCGGGTTGCAGTGTCTTGTAACAACCACAGGTAGTTGTCGTTGAAAGCGGGTAGGGCTTCGATCTGTATCATCGTCAGTCGCCAATTTTTATGGATTGGCGCATCTTAGCAACCACGCCGGTTTGTTGTTCGTTAAGGAGCGGTTATGACCGACAAGGCATTCGCCCAGGCTGACCCCGATTGGCTCGAGCTGATCAGCGCTGCCCGCACCTGGCTCAATGGCCCGTTGGGGCAGATGATGCTGGCCGAAGAACGGCGTTTGCTGGAAAACGAACTGGCGCGCTTTTTCGGCGGCTACCTGGTGCATTACGGCCCGCATGCGCAAAAGCCCGACGGCGCCAAGCAGATCCAGCGCTGTGTTCATGTCGGCGCGCCGTTGCCGGGTGCCGAGATCGTCTGCGAAGAACAGGCCTGGCCACTGACCGAATCCGCCGCCGATGTGCTGGTGCTGCAACACGGCCTGGACTTCTGCCTCTCGCCCCACGGCTTGCTGCGCGAAGCAGCGCGCAGCGTCCGGCCTGGCGGGCATCTGATCATTATCGGAATCAACCCCTGGAGCGCCTGGGGCCTGCGCCATGTCTTCGCCCGTGACGCCCTGGGTGACGCCCGCTGCATCGCGCCCAACCGGGTAACCGACTGGCTGCGCCTGCTGGGGTTTGCGCTGGAGAAACGCCGCTTCGGGTGCTATCGTCCGCCGCTTGCCGGGCAGGCCTGGCAAGCACGCCTGAGCCGCCTGGAACAATGGGGCGGCGCCTGGCAGATGCCGGGAGCCGGCTTCTATCTATTGGTGGCGCGCAAGCTGGTGGTCGGCTTGCGGCCATTGCGTCAGGCACAGCGAGCGCCCATGGGCAAGCTGATGCCCATGCCGGTGGCCAAGGTCAGCCGGCGTGATTCAAACCGAAACACCTGAGCAAACAGAATTCATGAGCGAACAGATCGAAATCTTCACCGACGGCGCGTGCAAAGGTAACCCCGGCGTCGGTGGCTGGGGCGCCTTGCTGGTGTTCAAAGGGGTGGAAAAAGAGTTGTGGGGTGGCGAGCGTGACACCACCAACAACCGCATGGAACTCACCGCCGCGATCAAAGGCCTGGAAGAACTCAAGCGCCCCTGCGACGTACTGCTGGTCACCGACTCCGAGTACGTGATGAAAGGCATGAAGGAGTGGCTGCCCAACTGGAAAAAACGCGGCTGGAAAACCGCCGCCAAGCAGCCGGTAAAAAATGCCGACCTCTGGCAAGCCCTCGATGAACAAGTGAATCGTCACACCGTGACCTGGAAGTGGGTACGCGGCCATACCGGCCACCACGGCAATGAACGCGCCGACCAACTGGCCAACCGCGGCGTTGACGAAGTGCGCGGTATCAAGCACGCCTGAGTGCACCTGGCGCAACGGCGGCGAGTGCCACCGTTGCGCCAGGCCTCAGGCCGACAGCTGTTCGCGCGGGAACTGGCCCAGGGCCTGCGCCAATGCCTCAACCTCGCGCTGCTGGCCCTGGTGCAAGGCCTGCAACTGCTGACCCAGCGTGGGGGCACCGAATACCTGCCCGCCCACCTGATTGGCGCCGAAAATACCCTGGCGTTCCAGCTCCTCCAGCGGATCACTGGCAAAAATGCTCGACAGCGAGCTGGAGCCAAATACACCGCCGTCACCCCCGCCAAAACCGAGGAAACCGTGGCCCGAGCCGTCGCCCGTGCGGTCACTGAATACCTGCGCAATAAAGCTCGGTGTCGGCGTAGAGCCCTGGCTGAAGACCGTACCCAACGACGGGATGCCGCTACCCAGGGTTGGCGGTTCGAACAGCGGCGCAGGCGCGAGCGGGAACTGCTCGGGCGCCGCTGGCAGCGTCGGCACCTGGGGTTGCAAGGGCGTGGTCGGCCCGACTACCGGCGGGCTGAGCGGCGGTAAGCGGAACTGCGGATCGCCGTCACCAACTGTCGGTGCGGGCTGCGGCGCAGGTACCGCGGCGGGGAGGGCGAGACTGAAGTCATTGCCACTGCCACCGCTGTAGCTGGCGGTCAGCACGGTGC
>JBCECW010000460.1:0-3981 GCA_039207785.1 Pseudomonas sp.
GTGGCGGTAGAGCAGGCCTGGGTAGTCCTGCAGGCTCCATCGCGATTGCAAGCCATCGCTGAACATCACCAGCAACTGGTCCTTGCAGTCGGCGAAATCGAATGCCTGTGCCTTGCGAAACTGCGCGCCGAGGATGCCGGGGTGCGAGGCCAGCCCGCGGCTCTTGCCCACAGTAATCAGCGTAGCGCCGATATTGCCGATACCGGCGAAGTGCAGATGGCCGCTGTCGGCGTTGTACTGCGCCACGGCGCCAGCGCCACCCCGGGTGCCGCACATGGCGCGGTGCAGGTCGTCCATCAACAGCGCAGGGCTGGTAAATGGCGCGGCGGCAAACGCCTGTGCCCCGGCCAGGGCGGCTTCCTGTGCCTCGGGGCCGTGGCCCAGGCCGTCGATCACCAGGGCGCTGACGTGGCCGTTGGCGATCACCAGGTGCCAGGCATCGCCGCACGCCGGGTCGTTGTGCAGCGAGTGCTGGCTGATGCCCACGCGCAGATCGACCACCTTGCTGCCACGGGGGTACAGCCGGGCCATCAACACCGCACCACGGTCATCGGCAAATACATCGAACACCTCCGACTGCCGATCCACCGCCCCCATGCCAATGCCCTGGGTGCCGCCGGTGGAAAAACCATCGGCCAGGCACGCCTGCACGTCGAAGCCAGGGCCGCGATCAATGGCGAGCATCTCGATGCCGGTGGCGGCGCCGTAGGCCAATACCCGCACGTGCAATTCGCCACGGCCGGCATGCTTGAGCAGGTTGCTGGCCAGCTCGGTAGCCACCAGGGCTGCGCGCCCGGCGTCGTTGCTGTCAAAGCCGTGCTGGGTCGCCAGCTTTTGTATTACCCGGCGGGCATGGCCCACCTGGCTTTCATCGTCCACCAGCAGCACCTGGGTCAGCGAGCTGCAGAGGTTCACGTCCATCGCGTAATCGTCACGCGGGTGCCGGCGCCGGGAGCAGTGTCCAGTTCGAACTCGTCCACCAGGCGCTTGGCGCCGGTAAGGCCCAGGCCCAGGCCGCCGCCAGAGGTCCAGCCATCGGTCATGGCCAGCTTGATATCGGCGATGCCGGGGCCTTCATCGCGAAACGTCAGGCGCAGGCCAACACGAACACCGTCTTCGATGATCTGCCAGTCCATATCACCGCCGCCGCCATACACCATGGTGTTGCGCGCCAGTTCGCTGACGGCGGTCACCAGCTTGGTCAGGTCGATCAGGCGCATGCCGCAGTCCTGGGCCAGCTTGCGCGACGTCTGCCGCGCCATGACCACGTCCTGCTCTATGCGTACCGGTTGGCTACCGCTACTGCGCACGTTCATTGCGCGGCTACCCGTTCACGCAGCAGCTTCATGCCGCGTTCGACGTTCAGCGCCGTGCTCACCCCCGGCAGGGTCAGGCCCAGCTCCACCAGGGTGATGGCCACCGCCGGCTGCAGGCCAACCACCACCGTTTCGGCGTCCATGATGCGCGACAGGCCGGAAATGGTGCTGATCATGCGGCCGATAAACGAATCGACCATATCCAGCGCCGAGATATCGATCAGCACACCGCGCGCCGAGGTGGCACTGATGCGCTCGGACAGATCGTCTTGCAGGGTCATGGCCAGTTGGTCGTGCATATCCACCTGGATGGTCACCAACAGGAATTGGCCCATCTGCAGAATCGGGATGCGTTCCATATCACTGCGCCTTGGTGACGGTAGCGCCAAGGCGGCGCATGGCCAGTGCCAGGGCATCGGCCAGGTTGGCCTTGGTGACCACGCCTTGCAGGTCCAGGCCCAGGTGCACGATGGTCTGGGCAATCTGTGGGCGCACGCCGCTGATGATGGCGTCGGCACCCATCAGGCGAATGGCGGTGACGGTTTTCAGCAGGTGCTGGGCCACCAGGGTGTCGACCGTGGGCACGCCGGTGATGTCGATGATGGCGATTTCCGAACCGGTATCGACGATGCGCTGCAGCAGCGACTCCATCACCACCTGGGTGCGTTGCGAGTCCAGGGTGCCGATCATGGGCAGCGCCAGTACGCCGTCCCACAGTTTGACCACCGGGGTCGACAGCTCCAGCAGCTCCTCTTGCTGGCGACGGATTACCGCTTCACGCGAGGCCTGATAGGTGCGGATGGTATGCAGGCCCAGCGAGTCGAACAGCTCGGAGGCTTGCAGCAGTTGCTCGGCCAGTACCAGCGGCTCGCTGGCGAACTCCTTCTGCAGCAAGGTAAAGAACGGGCCCTTGAGGCCAAAGATAAAGGTCGCGGTCTGGCTCGAGTCCTGGCCGGCGAGGGCGCGGCTGCGCGACAGGCGTTCGAGGAACTGGCGGGTGTCTTCCCACTGCGCGGTGGCAATCGCAGCGCCTGCGCCGCTTTCCAGCGCGGTGGTGATCAGATTAAGGAATTCTTTGGACTCGGCCTTGATCTCGTTGTCCTTCAGGTTGCGCGTGGCACCGGAGGCTTCGAGATTGGCAAACCATTCCTGCAGCAGTTGCGACTCAGCATTGCGGACTTTCGAAATGGTGTGTTGACCTAGTGCGGCCATGCTGGAACTCCTGTATGTGGCTGTTCTTTTAATTTATCGAGGCAGATAGGGCAGGGCGAAACCATTCGGCCCGCGTGCAGCAACCGCTTTGGCATGGGCTGTTTGCATACGCGTAGAGCCTGGCCTTGTAGTTAAGTTCAGGTTGAATGAAGGCGTGGCCGCATAGTGAGCTGCGGTGCAAAAAAACGCGAGGAGAAAAGCCTGGGGCGGGGACGTACTTAGCTCGGCATGGGCGCCGTAACGCGATTGACTAACCCGGCGACAGCGCGCCGGGTGGAGAGGGAACTGCTTAGGCGCTCAGCCACTGCTTGGGCGCTTGCGCCTGACGCTGGGCTTGGCTGGCCTCAAGGGCACGGTTGGCCAGGAATGCACCTTGGTCGGTGTTCAGGCTCAGCGAGCCAGTGGCAATTTTCATATCGCGGCGCAATTCGCGAATCAGGCGGCCGACCATCTTCTCGTTAAAAATCATTGCCGGCTCGATCACCTTGGTAAAGGTTTCGCGGGCATTTTTCAGGGTCAGCAATACCGAGGTATCCGGGCGTGGGCTGAAGGTGATTTCGTAGGTCGGGAAGGCATTGAACAGGTGCTTGACGGGATATTTCATTTTTCACCGCTCCATCGGGTTTTTAATCGTTGCTTTCGATAGAGCAGCGAGCGTGCCAATTTTTACTTCACGCACCTATCCAGGAAAATCGCGGGCTCCAGCCCGTTAGCAATCAAGCTGCCATCAGCAAATTGCACGATGGAGGCAGGGCGGCCATGCAAATCGCATGAGCGCCGGCCCCGAGATTTCCTGCACGTAACCGATTTGTAGGCGTCAGCGCCACCTTGCATCGCCAGCTCCCACAGCCCTGTCGGTCGCAGCCGGCAGCGACTGCCTGGCGTGCTCCGTAGGGTTGAAGGTTCCACACCTACAACGGCAGGGACCTGCAAATGATCTGGGAAATGATGGCCAGCTCACCGGAAGAAGCACAGGAACTGCGCCAGCGCGCCAGGCTGCTGTGCGACGTGTTATGTACCGTACATGGATGGGAGGTATCGCGTAAGGAGGCGGCGGAGCGCTTGCAGCTAACCCAGCGGCGCGTAGACGATTTGCTCAAGGGCAAGATCGAGCGCTTTACCCTGCCGGAACTGGTGCAGATGGCGGTACACGCCAACGTGCCCATCGCCGCCACGATCAGCGCCTAAGCCGGGTGGGACAGGTGGGCTAGCCGAGTACTTTCTTGACCATGCTCACCACCGCCACGATATCGAACGGCTTGGCCAGCACATCAATAAACAGGTCCGGGCGCCCGGCACCCAGGTGAGCTTGTGCCCCGCTCATCAAGATCATCGGCGTGTGCTTGTGGGCGTCACGGGTGCGCACGGCTTCGGCGAATTCGATGCCGGTCATGCCGGGCATCATAAAGTCGGTAATGATCAGGTCGGGGCGTTCGCGCTCGAGAATTTCCAG
>JBCECW010000461.1:0-3972 GCA_039207785.1 Pseudomonas sp.
CTTTAAATGCTCACGTACTACAGTACGCTGCGCTTTAAAGCTCCGGGGCGCCTTGCCTGGCCTTAGCCCCGTAGATCTCGTTCGACAAGAAAGCGCCCCTCCGGGCGCTTTTTTATTCAAGCGAACTTGGAAAAGTCCGGTTTGCGCCGCTGCATAAAGGCCGACAAGGCTTCGATGGCTTCCGGCGAGCGCAAGCGCTGGTTGAACAACGCCCCCTCTTCCTGAATCACCTGGCGCAATTGCTCGCGACCAGGCCCGCGCATCAAACCCTTGCTGTCTTCAATTGCCTTGGGTGGCAGTTGCAGAAAACGCTGGGCCATTTCCTTGGCTTTGGCCAATGTGGCCGCGCCATCTTCCAATGCTTGATTGGCGATGCCCCAAGCGGCTGCCTGCTCGCCGGTAAAGGTCTCGCCGAGTAGCAATAGCTCGGCTGCTTTGGCGTGGCCAAGCATCTGCGGCAGGATCAGGCTGGAGCCGTACTCGGGGCAGAGGCCCAAGGCCACGAAAGGCATCTTCAAGCTGGCATCGCGGCTGACATACACCAGATCGCAATGCAGCAGCAGCGTGGTGCCAATGCCCACGGCCGAGCCGGTAACGGCGGCCACCACGGGCTTTTTCATCTCGAACAGCGCGCGCATAAAGAAGAACACCGGGCTATCCATGCCGGTGGGCGGCTCTTGCAGGAAGTCGGCGATATCGTTGCCGCTGGTAAAGCAGCTGTCGCTGCCGCAGATCAGGATGGCGCGCACCTCGGGATCGCGGTCGGCGTCTTCCAGGGCTTGGGCCATGCGGCTGTACATGGCGCGGGTGAGCGCATTTTTCTTATCGGGCCGATTCAGGCGCAGGGTCAGCAGACCCGCTTCGCGCTCGACCAGTACATGTTCGCTCATAACCATCCTCAGGCATGGGGCAAGAACAGGTCGGCGAACATCTGGTTGCGCGGCAGACCTGCCAGGTAGAGCCGGCGCGAAAAGGTTTCGATACTCGCAGGCCCGCCGCAGAGTAAGGCGAGGGTTTGCCGTGAAACAAGGCGTAGTTCGGCCAAAGCCGCTGGCAACTCGGCCGCTTCCACCTGCTCGATTTGTACCTGCGGATGGCTGGCTGCCAATGCCTGCAATTCAGTGGCGAGGTAGTGCTCGCTGCTATGGGCGGCCACATGCAGCAGGCGGATATTGCCCTGGTGATCCTGGCGCAGCGCTTCGCGCAACAGGCCGTACAGCGGCGCCAGGCCAGTGCCGGAGGCCAGCAATAACAGCGGCCGTTGCTGCCAGTCGGGGTCGTAGTGCAAGGCGCCGCCGCGCAGTTCGCCCAGGCGCACGCTATCGCCCACCTTGAACTGGCGGGCCGCATCGCAGAAGGCGCCGCTGTGGCGGCAGTCGATGTGAAATTCCAGCCAGGGATCTTCGCCCGCCAGGCTGGCTAGCGAATAAGGCCGGGCGATGCCGCTGGTAGTCCACAGCAACAGATGCTGGCCGGCGCGATAGCGCAGCGGGCGCTCACTGTTTAAGCGCAGGCGCAATACATTCGGGCTGGGCCAGTCGACGCTGGCGACACTGGCCGGCAAGCCATCACGCAGCGGGTCGAATACCTCGACGGCGAGGTCATCCACCACCCGGCATTGGCAGGCCAGGCGCCAACCCTGCTCGCGTTGTGCGGCGCTCAACGCATCCGGTTGGTTATCCAAAGGCTCGCCAGCCAGGCAGCGCACCATGCACGCATGACAACTGCCGGCGCGGCAGCTATAGGGCACGGCGATACCGGCGCCAAGCAGGCTATCGAGCAGATTGCTTCCAGGGGTTACGGCAACGGCCTGGCCCGCTACCCGCAGTTCAGGCACCACTGCCCTCCCAGGCCGCGTGGCAGCAATTGCGCCCACTGTGCTTGGCCCGGTACAGCGCCTGGTCAGCGCGATGCAGGGCTTCGTCCAGGTCATCACCGGCTTCGAGCAGGGTCATGCCGGCCGACAAGCTGATGTTATCCACCCGCACCCCCACAGGTTCCGCGCAGGCAAAGGCTTCGCGCAGGCGCTCGCAGCAGGCGGTCAGTTGATCAGCATCGGTATTGGGTAGTAACAACACGAATTCCTCACCGCCATAGCGCGCCAGTACATCGCCGTCGCGCAGGCAGGCCTGGGCCACGGCAGCAAAGGTTTGCAGCACACGGTCGCCGCTGGCGTGGCCGTGCTGGTCGTTGATGCGTTTGAAATGGTCGAGGTCGATCAGCGCCAGGCCATGCTGGCGGTCCTGGCCGAGGTTATCCAGCTCGCGAGCGGCCAGGCGCAGGAAGTGCCGGCGGTTGAACAGGCCGGTCAATTCGTCGGTAGCCACCAGGTCTTCGAGCTGGCGCATCATACCGCGCAGGGTGTCCTGGTGGGCCTGCAAGGCAAAGCGGCGCTGGCGCATGCGTTGGCGCAAGGCCTGTACATAGCCGGCAAACAGGCTCAGCCAGATCAACATTACCGCCAGCACACCGACTTGCAGGGCGGCGAGCTTGGGATCGGCCAGGCGCATCTGGAAACCGTCCCACAGGTTGACGCAGGCAAAACCGAAGAAGGCCAACGCCGCGCAGCGGACAAACACCCGCGGGGCCAATTGGAAGACGCCGAACAACAGGATCAATAGATAGAACACCAGCATGGTGCCGCGAGCACTGTGCAGGTGATACATCAGGTAGGTAAGCATGCTGAGCGCCACCAGCACCTGGGGCTCGGTGAGGCTGGGGTCGCTAAAACGCAGGTTGGCGCCGCTGACGAATATGGTGAAGAACACCACTTGCGAGATGATCACCAGGCTGGCGCACAGCAGCGCCGTGGCTGGATCGGCCTGGTACTGCCCGCCCACCACCAGCACCACAAATAGCAGCAATGCCAGGCCATAGGTGGCCGCCGCCATGCCGAATCGCTTCAGCAGCAGGCTTTGCAGGGCTTTCTGTGTCCCCTTCTTTTTCGCGCTGCTCATGGGCTCCGTCCCGTACTGGCATGTTGCCGTCACTGTACCTAGTCGCCGGCAAAAAACCTAGCACGCCCGTGCGTGCGTTAATCGACCAAGGTCTATCGTCAGCGGGTGCGCCTTTGGCGCCCTGCGCGTTATACTGCCGCGCCTTTTTTGCCTTACCGAGCCTGCCGGGCCTAGCCCTGCGCGCTTAGATGTTCCCGTGTTTATAGAGGAGCGCGCTGCATGACCGTGATCAAGCAAGACGACCTGATTCAGAGCGTCGCCGACGCCTTACAGTTCATTTCGTATTACCACCCCGTGGATTTTATCCAGGCAATGCACGAAGCCTACCTGCGCGAAGAATCGCCAGCGGCCCGTGATTCCATGGCCCAGATCCTGATCAACTCGCGCATGTGCGCCACCGGCCACCGCCCGATCTGCCAGGACACCGGTATCGTCACCGTGTTTGTCCGTGTTGGCATGGACGTGCGCTGGGACGGCGCCACCATGAGCCTGGACGACATGATCAACGAAGGCGTGCGCCGCGCCTACAACCTGCCGGAAAACGTGCTGCGCGCGTCCATCCTCGCCGACCCGGCTGGTGCGCGTAAAAACACCAAGGACAACACCCCGGCGGTGATCCACTACTCCATCGTTCCCGGCAACACCGTGGAAGTGGACGTGGCGGCCAAAGGCGGCGGCTCCGAAAACAAATCGAAGATGGCCATGCTCAACCCGTCCGACTCGATTGTCGACTGGGTACTGAAAACCGTACCGACCATGGGCGCCGGCTGGTGCCCACCGGGCATGCTCGGTATCGGCATCGGCGGTACCGCCGAAAAAGCCGCGGTAATGGCCAAGGAAGTGTTGATGGAGTCCATCGACATTCACGAGCTCAAGGCCCGTGGCCCGCAGAACAAGCTGGAAGAAATGCGCCTGGAGCTGTTCGAGAAGGTCAACCAGCTGGGCATCGGCGCCCAGGGTCTGGGCGGCCTGACCACCGTGCTCGACGTCAAGATCATGGATTACCCGACCCACG
>JBCECW010000462.1:0-3971 GCA_039207785.1 Pseudomonas sp.
CGGTCGGATCGTTGTCCATTGTGGGGTCCTTACACGCTGATCCATCTGGTGCGCGGAGCGCACCCTACGACACGGTGGTTCAATTCAATTGCGCGAGTGCCTGGCGGAACGCCGGCGGCAGCTGCTCGCCAAAGCGCACGCGGCCATCGGCCTGGGTAAAGATGCCCATGCGTTGCAGCCAGGCCTCGAACTCCGGCGCCGCGCGCAGGCCCAGGGTTTGCCGGGCGTAGAGAGCGTCGTGAAAGGAGGTGGTCTGGTAATTGAGCATGATGTCGTCGGAACCGGGGATGCCCATGATGAAGTTGATGCCTGCCACGCCCAGCAGGGTCAGGAGCATGTCCATATCGTCCTGGTCGGCCTCGGCGTGGTTGGTGTAGCAGATGTCGCAGCCCATCGGCACGCCCAAGAGCTTGCCGCAGAAGTGGTCTTCCAGGCCGGCGCGGATAATCTGCTTGCCGTTGTACAGGTACTCCGGGCCGATAAAACCCACCACGGTATTGACCAGGAACGGCTTGAAATGGCGCGCCACCGCATAGGCGCGCGCCTCGCAGGTTTGCTGGTCAACGCCATGGTGGGCGTTGGCCGACAGGGCGCTGCCCTGGCCGGTTTCGAAATACATCAGGTTATTGCCCAGGGTGCCGCGCTTGAGACTTAGCCCGGCTTCGTAGCCTTCCTGCAGCAGTTTCAGGCTGATCCCAAAACTCGAGTTGGCCGCCTCGGTGCCAGCGATGGATTGGAACACCAGGTCCAGCGGCACGCCGCGTTCGATGGCGGCAATCGAGGTGGTGACGTGGGTCAGCACACAGGCCTGGGTGGGAATTTCGTAACGCTGGATAATGGCGTCGAGCATTTCCAGCATGGCGCAGATCGAGGCGATGCTGTCGGTGGCCGGGTTGATGCCGATCATGGCGTCGCCGTTGCCGTACAAGAGGCCATCGAGAATGCTCGCGGCAATACCGGCCGGCTCATCGGTGGGGTGGTTGGGCTGCAGGCGGGTGGACAGCCGCCCAGGTAGGCCAAGGGTGCCGCGGAATTTAGTGACCACGCGAATCTTCTGCGCCACCAGCACCAGGTCTTGCACACGCATGATCTTCGATACCGCTGCCGCCATCTCTGGCATCAGCCCTGGCGCCAGGGCGCGCAGGCTGGCTTCGTTGGCGTGATCGCTAAGCAGCCAGTCGCGAAAGCCGCCTACGGTCAGGTGGCTGACGGGGGCAAAGGCCAGGCTGTCGTGGGTGTCGATAATCAGGCGGGTGACTTCGTCGCGCTCGTAGGGAATCAGCGCTTCATTGAGAAAGTGCTTGAGCGGAATATCTGCCAGGGCCATCTGTGCGGCCACGCGTTCGCCGTCGTTGCTGGCGGCGACTTCGGCCAGGTAGTCACCCGAGCGCGCCGGGCTGGCCTTGGCCATTACGTCCTTGAGGCTGTCGAAACGGTAGGTCTGGCTGCCTACCGAATGAGAAAAACCGGCCATAGACACTCCTTCAGTTAACTCGCCGAGCCCATTTGCCATGTGCTGCAACCATAGCTGGCGCAGCGCATCGCAGATAGGTTCGTCTGTAAAGACTGAGCCCGCAAAGCGGGCTCAGGGGTGGCACGTACTTCGATCAAGCGCCGTTCAACATGGCATCCACTGGCGCGCTCGCCCGTTGGGCACCCGTCAGTTGGAAGTAGACAAAACCCACCGCCATAAAGCCCAGGAAGATCAGGCCGATGGTGGCGTTGAAGTAGGCCATGGCCACCAGGCAGACCAGGGCCAGCACCAGGGCAATGCCCGGCACGATCGGGTAGCCCGGGGCGCGGAAGGTGCGTTCCAGGTTCGGCTCGGTTTTGCGCAGTTTGAATAGGCTGAGCATGCTGATGATGTACATGACGATGGCGCCGAATACCGACATGGTGATCATGGCGGCGGTCAGGCTCATGCCCTGCAGGTTGATCAGGCCATCGCTGTAGATGGCGGCGATGCCCACCAGGCCGCCGGCGATAATGGCGCGGTGCGGGGTCTGGAAGCGCGACAGCTTGGCCAGGCCTCTAGGCAGGTAGCCGGCGCGGGCCAGGGCGAAGAACTGGCGGGAGTAGCCGAGGATAATGCCGTGGAAGCTGGCCACCAGGCCGAACAGGCCGATCCACACCAGCATATGCATCCAGCCGGAGTTTTCGCCGACCACGGTTTTCATCGCCTGTGGCAGCGGGTCGTTGATGCCCGACAGTTTGGTCCAATCGCCCACGCCACCGGCCATGATCATTACGCCGACGGCGAGGAACACCAGGGTCAGGATGCCGCTGATATAGGCCTTGGGAATGGTGCGTTTCGGGTCCTTGGCTTCTTCGGCGGCCATGGCGGCACCTTCGATGGCCAGGAAGAACCAGATGGCGAACGGAATGGCGGCGAAGATGCCGGACACCGAGGCCAGGGTGAACTCATTGGAGCCAGCCCAGCCATTGAGCACGAAGTTGCTGAAGCTGAAGCCCGGTGCAACCACGCCCATAAATACCAGCAACTCGGCCACGGCCAGCAGGGTGACCACCAGCTCGAAGGTGGCGGCGATGCTGACGCCAAGGATATTCAGGGTCATAAACACAAAGTACGCACCGACGGCGGCGTGCTTGGGGTCCAGGCCCGGGAACTGCACATTCAGGTAGGCGCCGATGGCCATGGCGATGGCCGGCGGGGCGAACACGAATTCGATCAGGGTAGCCAGGCCGGCAATCAGCCCGGCTTTTTCGCCAAAGGCGCGACGGCTATAGGCGAACGGGCCGCCCGCATGGGGAATGGCGGTGGTCAGTTCGGTAAAGCTGAAGATAAAACAGGTGTACATCGCCGCGACCATCAAGGCCGTGACCAGAAAGCCCAACGTGCCGGCGGTGCCCCAGCCGTAGCTCCAGCCAAAGTATTCGCCCGAGATAACCAGGCCAACGGCAATCCCCCATAAATGCAGGGTGCCGAGCGTGGGTTTGAGTTGTGTTGTTGTAGTCATATAAGTACCCGCCCTGAGTGTGAACAGATCAGAAAGACCAGGGCGCTCACGCAACGGCCATGCCAGTCGCAACAAAATGTTGCGGCGCTTTGGGAAAGGGTCGTGATTAAGCGGGGTGGGGGTCGTTTTTGGTGCGGGGGTGGAATGACTGGGGAGTCGGGGGTGCGCTGTTATTGGGCGGGATTGTGCGGGCAGATGCCCTCTCCCCCAGCCCCTCTCCCGCAGGCGGGAGAGGGGAGCTAAACCGAGCGCCGATCGGCCCCCTCTGCCCGCTTGCGGGAGAGGGCTGGGGAGAGGGTTTTACGATCTAGAAGAACCCCAACGGATTCACGTCGTAACTCACCAACAGGTTTTTAGTCTGCTGGTAATGGTCGAGCATCATCTTGTGCGTTTCACGCCCCACGCCGGACTTCTTGTAGCCACCAAACGCGGCATGCGCCGGGTACAGGTGGTAGCAGTTGGTCCATACGCGCCCGGCCTTGATGGCCCGGCCTACCCGGTAGGCGCGGTTGATATCGCGGGTCCACAAGCCGGCGCCCAGGCCGAATTCGGTGTCGTTGGCAATCGCCAGCGCCTCGGCCTCGTCTTTGAACGTGGTGATGCTCACCACCGGGCCAAAGATCTCTTCCTGGAATACGCGCATCTTGTTGTTGCCCTTGAGCAGGGTCGGCTGGATGTAATAGCCGCTGGCCAGGTCGCCCGACAGCTGTTCCACCTTGCCTCCGGTCAGCAGCTCGGCGCCTTCACCCTTGGCGATTTCCAGGTACGAGAGGATCTTGTCGAACTGCTGCTCGGAGGCCTGGGCGCCGACCATGGTGTCGGTGTCCAGCGGGTCGCCGCGCTTGATCTGGGTGATTTTCTTCATTACCGCCTGCATAAAGGCCGGGTAGATCGACTCCTGCACCAGCGCGCGCGACGGGCAGGTGCACACCTCGCCTTGGTTGAAGAACGCCAGCACCAGGCCCTCGGCGGCTTTTTCGATAAAGCTCGGTT
>JBCECW010000463.1:0-3949 GCA_039207785.1 Pseudomonas sp.
GGTGTGGGCCTGCTGGTCCTTGTTCATGATTTTCAGGTTGTAGACGTTCTCGATCCGCCCTTCGGCGTTTTCGCGGAACAGCACGCGGTCTTTGCTGACGTCAAAACCCACCAGCGGGCGCAGCACAAAGGCGGTGGCGAGGAAGGTCATCATCGCCAGCAGTACCACGGCATAGCCAATCAGGCGCGGACGCAGCTTATGGGTGGTCTGCCCGGAGAGGTTGTGTTCGGTGGTGTAACTGATCAGGCCACGCGGGTAGTCCATCTTGTCCATGATGGCGTCGCAGGCGTCGATACAGGCGGCGCAACCGATGCACTCGATCTGCAGGCCGTCGCGGATATCAATGCCAGTAGGGCATACCTGGACGCACATGGTGCAGTCGATGCAGTCGCCCAGGCCCTCTGCCTTGTAGTCGGCGGTTTTCTTGCGCGGGCCACGGCGTTCGCCACGGCGCGGGTCGTAGGAAACGATCAGGGTGTCTTTGTCGAACATCACGCTCTGGAAGCGCGCGTAGGGGCACATGTACTTGCACACCTGTTCGCGCAGCCAGCCGGCGTTGCCGTAGGTGGCCAGGGTAAAGAAACCGACCCAGAAGTAGGCCCAGCTATCGGCCTCGCCGGTAAAGAAGTCGATGGTCAGGTCGCGAATCGGCGAGAAGTAGCCGACGAAGGTCAGGCCGGTCACCAGGCCGATCAGCAGCCACAGGCTGTGCTTGCTGAATTTGCGCAGGAATTTGTTGGCGCTCATGGGCGCCTTGTCGAGCTTCATGCGTTGGTTGCGGTCACCTTCGGTGATCTTTTCGCACCACATGAAAATCCACGTCCACACGCTTTGTGGGCAGGTGTAGCCGCACCAGACGCGGCCGGCGAATACGGTGATAAAGAACAGGCCAAAGGCGCTGACGATCAGGATGCCGGACAGCAGGATGAAATCCTGGGGCCAGAAGGTGGCGCCGAAGATATAGAACTTGCGCTCTGGCAGGTTCCACCACACGGCCTGATGGCCGGCCCAGTTCAGCCACACGGTGCCGAAGTAGAGCAGAAACAGGCCGGCGCCACCGAGCATGCGCAGGTTGCGGAAGAAGCCGGTGAAGGCGCGGGTGTAGATTTTTTCTCGGGAGGCGTAGAGGTCCGCGGACTTTTCCGCCGATTTGGCAGGCGGCGTGATGTCTTGAACAGGAATCTGCTTACTCATCTATACGTACCACGGCAGTGGAGAAAGCCTCGTCGATGCTTGCCGACGGAGGTCAAAGCGACTAATGCGCTCTGAATTATACGCGCTGATTGCAGGGTTATTGCTGCGACGTGAAGTCGCGTAAGGCTTGATTTAGTGCGGGGCGTGGCAAACGAGGGGGAAAGCGGGGAGGGCGGAGCGGGGTTTTGCATCAGGAGCCTGCCCGGCGGGCAGGCTCCCAAGCAATGTGTTGCGCGGCGTTTACTCGGCTTGCTCTTTGGCAGCATCCGAGGTGTTGCCGTGGGACAGGCTGTAGACGTAGGCGGCCAGCAGGTGGACCTTGTCTTTGCCTTGCAGCTGTTCCTGGGCAGGCATTACACCCTGACGGCCGTAGCGGATGGTCTGCTGCAGTTGAGCGAAGCTCGAACCGTAGATAAACGCCGCTGGGTGAGTCAGGTTAGGTGCGCCCATCGCTGGGGTGCCTTTACCTTCCGGACCGTGGCAAGCCACGCAATTGGCCGCGAAGATTTTCTGGCCGTTGGCAGGATCTGCCTTGGCATCTTCAGGCAGCTTGCGGCCGTCCAGTTGGGTCAGGACGAAAGCGGCTACGTCACGAACGCCCTGGTCACCGATCACGGTGCCCCATGCTGGCATGACCGCGTGGCGGCCGCCCAGGATGGTGGTTTCGATGGTGGACGCTTCACCGCCCCAGCGCCAGTCGGCGTCGGTTAGGTTAGGGAAACCGTAGTTACCCTTGGCGTCGGAACCGTGGCAAACCGAGCAGTTGGAAGCGAACAGACGGCCACCCATTTTCAGGGCTTGCGGGTCTTTGGCCACTTCTTCGATTGGCATGGCGGCGAACTTGGCGAAGATCGGACCGAACTTGGCGTCAGCCTTGGCCATGTCCTTTTCCCACTCGTGTACACCGGTCCAGCCTGGCTGACCATTCGAGAACTCTTGCTTGGTCTCGTTGTTCAGGTAGCTGTAGCCCGGCAGTACGCCTTTCCAGTTGCCCAGGCCCGGGTAGAGCACCAGGTAGCCGAGGGCGAAGATCACGGTCATGACGAACAGCCAGAACCACCATTTCGGCAGCGGGTTGTCGTATTCCTCGATGCCATCGAAGGAATGGCCGACGGTTTCGTCGGTGGTTTCAGCACGTTGGCCTTTACGCGTGGACAACAGGATCCAAGTCAGCGTGGCGATGGTGCCCAGGGTAAGTACAGTGACGTACAGACTCCAGAAGAGGGTCATTCTTTGTTACTCCTAGAAGCTTGCTCTTGCTCGACGTGCTTGATGGCTTCGGGATCGTCCGCGAACGGCAGCAGGGTGGCTTCATCGAAGTCTTGCTTGCGACGGCCACTGAACACCCAGAGGGCCAGGCCAACGAAAGCGACCATTACCACCACGGTGCCAAGCCCGCGAATCATCCCGATATCCATCACATGTCACCGTTTGCTTTTGATGATGGTGCCCAGACCTTGCAGGTAGGCAACCACGGCATCCATTTGAGTTTTGCCTTTGACCGCAGCAGCGGCGCCAGCAATGTCTTCGTCGGTGTAAGGCACGCCCATGGAACGCAGCACTTCCATTTTCTTGGCGGTGTCTTTGCCGTCGAGCTTGTTTTCAACCAGGAACGGGTACGCCGGCATGATCGACTCAGGCACTACGTTGCGCGGGTTGTACAGGTGCGCACGGTGCCAGTCATCGGAGTAGCGGCCACCAACGCGGGCCAGGTCCGGACCGGTACGCTTGGAACCCCACAGGAACGGGTGGTCCCAAACGCTTTCACCGGCTACCGAGTAATGGCCATAGCGTTCGGTTTCAGCACGGAACGGACGGATCATCTGCGAGTGGCAGCCGACACAACCGTTGGCGATATAGATGTCGCGACCTTCCAGTTCCAGGGCCGAGCGCGGCTTCATGTTCTCAACCGGCTTGTTGGTAACGTCCTGGAAAAACAACGGAACGATCTGAGTCAGGCCACCGACGCTTACGGCGATAACCATGAAGAAGGCCAGCAGGCCAATATTCTTCTCGACTACGTCATGATTCTTCATCAGTGAGCTCCAACGACAGCGATCTGAGCGGCGGCTTCGGCTTCAGCTGGCTGGGAGGCACGCACGGTACGGTAGGTGTTGTAGGCCATCAGCAGCATGCCGGAGGCGAAGAACGCACCACCGAGTGCCCGCACGATGTAGCCCGGGTGGCTGGCTTGCAGCGCTTCAACGAAGGAGTAGGTGAGGGTGCCGTCTTCGTTGATGGCACGCCACATCAGGCCCTGGGTAATACCGTTGACCCACATCGAAGCGATGTACAGCACGGTACCGATGGTAGCCAGCCAGAAGTGGGCGTTGATCAGGCCAACGCTGTGCATCTGTGGGCGACCCCAGAGTTTCGGAACCATATGGTAGATAGCGCCGATGGAAATCATCGCTACCCAGCCGAGGGCGCCGGCGTGTACGTGGCCGATGGTCCAGTCGGTGTAGTGCGACAGCGAGTTGACGGTCTTGATGGCCATCATCGGGCCTTCGAAGGTCGACATGCCGTAGAACGCCAGCGATACCACCAGGAAACGCAGGATTGGGTCGGTGCGCAGCTTATGCCAGGCGCCCGAGAGGGTCATCATGCCGTTGATCATGCCGCCCCAGCTGGGTGCCAGCAGGATGATCGACATTGCCATGCCCAGGGACTGAGCCCAGTCCGGCAGCGCGGTGTAGTGCAGGTGGTGCGGACCGGCCCAGATGTACAGGGTGATCAGCGCCCAGAAGTGCACGAT